>DATMJX010000300.1:0-12906 GCA_035553715.1 Methylibium sp. | reverse complement strand
CGCCCGGCGCCGAGGCCGGCCGGCCGGTTGCGCCCGGCCCGGGCAGCGTCGGCGGCACGGCCGGCGCATCGGGGTGCGATGCGGCCGGGGCGGGGCGCTGCGGGCTCTTGCCCACCAGCGGGGCGTTCGGGTCCCAGTGCTTGTTCTTCTCGGCCTCGGCGGCGTCCTGTTCGGCGGTGCGTTGCGGCACCTTGTCGATAAAGGGCACCGGCACCTTGGTGACGTAGAGCGCGACACCGAGCGCCACCACCAGGCCGACCAGCACCCCGACCAACAGGCCGAGGAAGAAGCCGCCGCGCTGGGCGGTGCGCGAAGGGAGGGCAGGGCGCATCGGGGCTCCGGGGGCTTACATCTGTTCGGGGGCGGACACGCCGAGCACCGCCAGGCCGCTGGCCAGCACCTGCGCGACGGCGGCCAGCAGCGCGAGCCGTGCACGGGTCAGTTCGGCATCGTCGGTGAGGAAACGTTCCGCGGCGTAGTAGCTGTGGAAGGCGCTGCCGAGCTCGCGCAGGTAGAAGGCGACGTCGTGCGGGGCGAGTTCCGCGGCGGCGGCCGCCAGCATCGCCGGGTAGGCGGCGAGCTTGAGCATCAGCGCGGCCTCGGTCGGCGCGACCAGGCGCGCCAGGTCGGCCTGGCCCAGCGCGGCGCGGTCGCCGCCGGCCGCGGCCCAGTCGCGCAGCACCTTGCTGATGCGCGCATGCGCGTACTGCACGTAGAAGACCGGGTTCTCGTCGTTCTGCTTGAGCGCCAGGTCGACGTCGAAGGTGAACTCGGTGTCGGCCTTGCGGCTGATCAGGAAGAAGCGCACCGCGTCCTTGCTGGTCCACTCGATCAGCTCGCGCAGCGTCACGTAGCCGCCGGAGCGCTTGGAGATCTTGACCTCCTCGCCGCCCTTCATCACGGTGATCATCTTGTACAGCGCGTAGTCCGGGTAGCCCACCGGGATGCCGACGCCGGCGGCCTGCAGCCCGGCGCGCACGCGCGCGATCGTGCCGTGGTGGTCGGTGCCCTGGACGTTGATGACCTTGGCGTAGCCGCGCTCGAACTTGTTGAGGTGGTAGGCGACGTCGGGCACGAAGTAGGTGTACGTGCCGTCGGACTTGCGCATCACACGGTCCTTGTCGTCGCCGTAGTCGGTGCTGCGCAGCCACAGCGCGCCACCTTCCTCGTAGGTCTTGCCGGCGGCGACGAGCTTGGCCACCGTGGCCTCGACGCGGCCGTCGGTGTAGAGGCCGGACTCGAGGAAGTAGTGGTCGAAGCGCACGTCGAAGGCGCGCAGGTCGAGGTCCTGTTCGTGGCGCAGGTAGGCCACCGCGAACTGGCGGATGCTGTCGAGGTCCGCGGGGTCGCCGGACGCGGTGAAGGCGCGGTCGTCGGCGTGCACCGTCTGCTTCGCGAGGAAGGCCTGCGCGATGTCGGCGATGTAGTCGCCGTTGTAGGCGTTCTCGGGCCAGCCGGCGTCGCCGGGCTTCAGGCCCTGGATGCGCGCCTGCGTCGAGGTGGCCAGCGTCGCGATCTGCACGCCGGCGTCGTTGTAATAGAACTCGCGCGTGACCGCGTGGCCCTGCGTCTCCAGCAGGTGGGCGATCGAGTCGCCAAGCGCGGCGTTGCGGCCATGGCCGACATGCAGCGGCCCGGTCGGGTTGGCCGAGACGAACTCGACCATCACGCGCTCGCCGCTGGCCGGCTTGCGGCCGAAGCCGGCACCGGCCTCGAGCACCTCGGCAACGACTTGCTGCTTGGCCGCGGCGGTCAGGCGCAGGTTGATGAAGCCCGGGCCGGCGATCTCGAGCGCCTGCACCCAGCGCTGCACCGCCGCCTGCCGCTGCAGCGACTCGACCAGCGTGGCGGCGAGCTCGCGCGGGTTGCGCTTGAGCGGCTTGGCGAGCTGCATCGCCACGGTGACGGCGAGGTCGCCGTGACTGGCCTGCTTGGGACTTTCGAAGCTGGGGGCGGGGGCGAGCCCGGGCGCGATCTCGGCGAGCGCATCGCCGAGGGCCTGCAGGAGCTCTTGCTGGGCACGGATCATCGCGGAATTCTAGGCGGGGCCATTGCGTCGCCGGCAGCGGGCATTCCGTCACGCCGGACGGCGGGGACGGTGTCCCCCTGTGTCCCGGCGGTTGCCCGGCCGGGGCCGCGGTGGAAAGATGCGCGCCTGCACACCCCATGAATGCTCCCGCCCCCCTTTCTGCCGCTCTGCCCGAACGGATCGGCAAGTACCGCGTGCTCAAGCGCCTGGGTGAAGGCGCGACCAGCGAGGTCTTCCTCTGCCACGACGAGTTCAACAACCGCGACGTGGCGATCAAGCGGGTGCGCGCGGCGGCCCTGACCGACACCGGCCACAGCCCGCTGATGTCGCGCTTCTTCGCGGCCGAGGCGGCGCTGGTCGGGCGGCTGCAGCACCCGAACGTCGTGCAAATCTACGACGCGGTGCCCGATCCGAGCCAGCCCTATGTGGTGATGGAGTACGTGCCCGGCACGACGCTGCGCAGCCATTGCCGCGCCGATGCGCTGCTGCCGCTCGACCAGGTGGTCGAGATCGGTTTCAAATGCGCGATGGCGCTGGGCTACGTGTCGCGCCAAGGGCTGATTCACCGCGACGTCAAGCCGGCCAACCTGCTGGCCACGGTGAGCAACGGCGTGGTCACCGACGTGAAGATCAGCGACTTCGGCAGCGTGCTGAACCTGCGCTCCGAGGCCACCCAGGTGTTCGGCGTCGGCTCGCTGGCCTACATGCCGCCCGAGCAGCTCGACGGCGGCACGCTCGACGCGCGCGCCGACATGTATGCGCTTGGTGCGGTGCTCTACCACCTGATCGCCGGGCACCCGCCCTTCGACGCCTCCCAGCAGTCGGTGCTGATGGCGCAGATCATCACCGCCGCGCCGCAGTCGCTGGTCGGCCAGCGCGCCGGCGTCGACCCGGCGCTTGACGCGGTCGTGCAGCGTGCGCTCGCCAAGCGGCCCGAGGACCGCTACGCGAGCTGGGACGAGTTCGCCCAGGCCCTGTCGGCGCTGGTCGCCAACCGCCAGGTGCCGCGCGGCAAGCTGCAGGACGTGCTCGACTCCGAGCGTTTCAACCTGCTGCGGCGGCTCGAGTTCTTCGCCAGCTTCGGCGATGTCGAGCTGTGGGAGGTCGTGCACCGCGCCACCTGGCGACGCTACCCGATGGACCACAAGATCTATCGCCGCGGCGAGGAGGGCAACACCTTCCACATCATCGCCGCTGGCGCGGTCGACGTGCACCGCGACGGCCAGCGCGTCGCGCACCTGGGCGCCGGCACCTCGGTCGGCGAGATGGTCTACCTCGCGCCCAACCCCGAGCTCAAGCGCCACAGCACCGACGTGATCGTCGTCGAGCCGGCGACGATGGTCTCGTTCACGCCCGAGTCGATGGCGCGGCTCAGCCCCGAATGCCGGCATCTGTTCGACGAGGCCTTCATCCGTGTGCTGGTGCGCCGGCTGCATGTCGCGCACGAGGCGCTGGCGCATCCGCGTCGCATCCTGTGACAGGCTGACAGCAGGCTGCCACGGGTCAACGCGAGGTCGGGGCCGGCGTTGGCGAAAGACGCACGGCGTCGCCGCGCGCTCGATCCCCAACCGAGAGGAACACCATGTTCAAGTCCCTGCTCACCGCCATGGCGCTGGCCGGCGCGCTGACCGCCGCTCACGCCGCCGACGCCGCCAAGCCGGTCACGCCCGCGACCCCGGCCACGCCGAGCGTCGCCCCGGCCGCGCCGGCCTTGCCCGCATCGATGCCCGGCGCCAAGGCACCGATGACGAAGTCGACCGACAGGGCCGCGGCGCACAAGGCGAAGCGGGCCGCCTGCCAGAAGCAGGCCGGCGACCGCAAGGGCGCCGAGCACAAGGCCTTCATGAAGGACTGCATGGGCCGCAAGCCGGCCTGAGTCCCGGCCCCCGCGCGGCGGCGCTCAGCCGCCCGCGCCGCCGGCGGCCCAGTAGTCCGGGTCGCCGTAGGTGTGCTTGAGGAAGTCGATCCACAGGCGCACGCGCAGCGGCAGGTGCTTGCGCTGCGGGAACACGGCGTAGATGCCGTTCGGCGGCGCGGCATAGGCGTCGAGCAGGCTGACCAGTGCGCCGCTGGCGACCTCGCCGGCGACCTCCCAGGTGCTGCGCCAGGCAATGCCATGGCCGGCGCAGCACCAGTCATGCAGCGCCTGGCCGTCCGAGCAGTCGAAACGCCCGCTGGGGCGCAGGTGGGTCTGCACGCCGTCGATGCTGAACACCCAGCCGCGCGTCTGGCCGGCGTCGGTGGACAGCGTCAGGCACTCGTGGCGCGCCAGCTCGCTCGGGTGCTGGGGCGTGCCGGCGCGCTTCAGGTAGGACGGCGCGGCCACGCACAGCCGGCGGTTGTCGGCGAGGCGCACGCTGACCAGGCTGGAGTCCGGCAGGTCGCCGACGCGCACCGCGCAGTCGAAGCCCTCGTTGACGATGTCGACGACGCGGTCGCTGAGGTTCAGCGACACCGACACGTCGTTGTGCTGCTCGACGAAGCGCGGCACCAGCGGCGCGACATGGCGGCGCCCGAAGCCGGCCGGCGCCGTGAGCCGCAGGTGGCCGCTGGCCTTGATGCCGCCGGCGCTGACGCTGGCCTCGGCGTTGTTCAGGTCGGTCAGCAGGCGCTGACAGTCCTCGAGGAAGGCGCTGCCCTCGTGCGTCAGCGTGATGCGCCGCGTCGTGCGCACCAGCAGCTTGACGCCCAGGCGCTCCTCGAGCGCGTCGATGCGCCGGCCGATCACCGCCGGCGCCACGCCCTCGGCCTGGGCGGCGGCCGTCAGGCTACCCTTGGTGGCGACGGCGGCGAAGGACTCGAGTTGTTTCAGGCGATCCATGTCGATTTGGGCCTCGATGGCGCCGAGATTAGTTGCATTTAAGGTGAAGATCAAGCGCCGAATCGGCGTCAAATAGGCACGACAGTTCCCAATACAGTAGCGAGCGATGAAGCCCATCGCCAAGCTGCCCCCGGTGCAGGCCGTGCTGTTCGACGCCTACGGCACCCTGTTCGACGTCTACAGCGTCGGCCTGCTGGCCGAGCAGCTGTTCCCGGGCAAGGGCGAGGCGCTCGGCCTGCTGTGGCGCGACAAGCAGATCGAGTACACGCGGCTCACCTCGATGAGCGGGCGCTACCAGCCCTTCTGGGAGCTCACGCGCGCCGGCCTGTGCTACGCGGCGGCCAAGCTCAAGCTCGAGCTGACGCCCGAGCGCGAGACCCAGCTGCTCAACCAGTACCGCCACCTCAGCGCCTTCCCCGAGAACAAGCCGGTGCTGCAGGCGCTGAAGGCGCGCGGCGTGCCCGCCGGCATCCTCAGCAACGGCGACCCGCAGATGCTCGGCATCTCGGTGCGCAGCGCCGGCCTCGAGGGCCTGCTCGACCCCGTGATCAGCGTCGACGTCGTGCGCAAGTACAAGACCGACCCGGCCGCCTACGCGCTGGGCGCGCGTGCGCTCGGCAGGCCGGCCAAGCAGATCCTGTTCGTCTCCAGCAATGGCTGGGACGCGCTCGGCGCCACCTGGTACGGCTACACGACGCTGTGGGTCAACCGCAGCGGCGCGCCGCCCGAGGCGCTCGAAGGCACACCGACGCGCACCGGCGCGACGCTGCGCGACGTGCTCGATTTCTTTCCCCCGGTTTCTTCTCCACCGGCGGCCTGAGCGGCCGCCTCTCCATCAGGACCCCACCATGACCACGCTCGCCCTGCCCGACGGCATGCAGATCAACGCGCCGATCCAGCCCGGCTTCGAGACCATCCTGACGCCCGAGGCGCTGGCCTTCGTCGCCAAGCTGCACCGCGCCTTCGAGCCGCGCCGCAAGGAATTGCTGGCCGCGCGCGTCGAGCGCGCGAAGCGCCTTGACGCCGGCGAGCGTCCGGCCTTCCTGGCCGAGACGAAGCACATCCGCGACGGCGACTGGAAGATCGCCAAGCTGCCCAAGGCGCTGGAATGCCGGCGCGTCGAGATCACCGGCCCGGTCGAGGCGAAGATGGTGATCAACGCCTTCAACTCGGGCGCCGACAGCTACATGACCGACTTCGAGGACAGCAACTCGCCGAAGTGGGCCAACCAGATCCAGGGCCAGGTCAACCTCTACAAGGCGGTGCGCCGCACGCTGACCATCGGCAGCAAGGGCAAGACCTACAAGCTCAACGAGAAGATCGCGACGCTGCAGGTGCGCCCGCGCGGCTGGCACCTCGACGAGAAGCACGTCACCGTGGACGGCCAGCGCGTCTCGGGCGGCATCTTCGACTTCGCGCTGTTCTTCTTCCACAACGCCTTCGAGCAGATCGGCCGCGGCGCCGGCCCCTTCTTCTACCTGCCGAAGATGGAGAGCCACCTCGAGGCGCGGCTGTGGAACGACATCTTCGTGATGGCGCAGAAGGAGATCGGCCTGCCGCAGGGCACGATCAAGGCCACGGTGCTGATCGAGACCATCCTCGCCGCCTTCGAGATGGACGAGATCCTCTACGAGCTGCGCGAGCACAGCGCGGGCCTGAACGCCGGCCGCTGGGACTACATCTTCAGCTGCATCAAGAAGTTCAAGAACGACCGCAACTTCTGCCTCGCCGACCGCAAGCAGGTGACGATGACGGCGCCCTTCATGCGCGCCTACGCGCTGCTGCTGCTCAAGACCTGCCACCACCGCGGCGCGCCGGCGATCGGCGGCATGAGCGCGCTGATCCCGATCAAGGACGATCCGGAGAAGAACGCCATCGCGATGGCCGGCATCATCAAGGACAAGCGCCGCGACGCCAACGACGGCTACGACGGCGGCTGGGTCGCGCACCCGGGGCTGGTCGAGGTGGCGATGAAGGAATTCGTCGATGTGCTCGGCGACAAGCCCAACCAGATCGATCGGCAGAAGAAGTACACGCACATCGAGGCCGAGCACCTGCTGGAGTTCAAGCCCGAGACGCCGATCACCGAGGCCGGCCTGCGCATGAACATCAACGTCGGCATCTACTACCTGGGCAGCTGGCTCGACGGCAACGGCTGCGTGCCGATCTTCAACCTGATGGAGGACGCCGCCACCGCCGAGATCTCGCGCTCGCAGGTCTGGCAGTGGATCCGCAGCCCCAAGGGCGTGCTCGAGGACGGCCGCAAGATCACCGCCGAGATGGTGCGCGCGATGGTCGCCGAGGAGCTCCAGGGCATCAAGGATGCCGGCTACGAGGGCCAGACCATCGACCGTGCCGCGCAGATCTTCGAGCAGATGAGCACGCAGGAATCGTTCACCGAGTTCCTGACGCTGCCGCTGTACGAGGAGTTCTGAGCGGCGCCGGCCCCGCGCCGGGCCGGCGGCTCAGTCGAGCAGCGGCGGCAGCGCCGAGGGCGCCGCGGCGCGCCCGGCGATCGCGCGCGCCAGCGTGCGCTGCAGCTGCTCGAGGTCGATGGGCTTGGTCAGGAAGGCATCCATGCCGGCGTCCAGCGCCAGCTCGCGCTCGCCGGTCAGCGCCGCCGCGGTCAGCGCGATGATCGGCAGCTGGCGCCGATCCCAGCGCTCGCGCAGGCGGCGCGCGGCCTCGTGGCCGCTCATCACCGGCATCTGCACGTCCATCAGCACCGCGGCATAGGGGCGGCCCTCGCGCTCGGCGCGCTCGACCGCGCCGAGTGCCTGCAGCCCGTCGCCGGCCTGGTCGACGGCCATGTGCCACTGCTCGAGCATCGCGGCGGTGATCGTCATGTTGACCGGGTTGTCCTCGACGACCAGCACGCGCGCGCCGTCGAGCACCCGCGCGATGCGCGCCGCGTCCTGCGGCCCGACCTCGGCGTCTCGGGCCGGCGGCAGCGGCAGGCGCGCCCAGAAACTGCTGCCGCGCCCCGGTGCGCTGTCGACACCGACCGTGCCGCCCATCAGCTCGGCGAGCTCGCGGCAGATCGACAGGCCCAGCCCGGTGCCGCCATGGCGCCGGGTGGTCGAGTCGTCGGCCTGGGTGAAGGCGCGGAACAGCCGTGACTGGGTCGCGCGGTCGATGCCGGGGCCGGTGTCGGTGACGCGCAGCACGGTGTGCTCGCCGTCGCGTGCCAGCGTGACACGCACGCCGCCGCGCTCGGTGAACTTCAGCGCGTTGCCGATGTAGTTGGCGAGGATCTGGCGCACCCGCACCGGATCGCCGCTGACCACCGGCGGCACGTCGGCCTCGATGTCCAGCGCCAGCGCGAGGCCGGCGGCCTCGGCCAGCGCCTCGAAGCCATGGCAGGTGGTGCGCACCATGTCGTGCAGCGCGAAGGGCACGGCCTCGAGGTCGAGCCGGCCGGCCTCGATCTTCGACAGGTCCAGGATGTCGGAGATCACAGCGCCCAGGTTCTGGGCGCTGTCGACGATCTGGTCGAGGTAGCGTTCGAGCCGCGCGGGGTCGTCCCTTGTCCCGCGCGCGAGCCGCGCCAGGCCGAGCAGCGCGTTCAGCGGCGTGCGGATCTCGTGGCTGGTGTTGGCGAGGAAGCTGCTCTTGGCGCGGCTGGCGGCCTCGGCGGTGTCGCGGGCGGCGGCCAGCACGCGCTCGGCCTCGCGTTGCTCGCTGATGTCCTCGCCGACCCAGATCGTGCCGCCGCGGCTCGGGTCGTTCGGGTTGACGACACGCGCCCGCATGCGGCCCCAGAAGCGGCTGCCATCGCGGCGGCGCAGTTCGCGCTCGATCTCGAAGGGGCGTCCGGCCGCCAGCAGCGGCGCGGCCAGGCGGCCGATCTCGGCATAGGTCTCGGTGCCCGGCCACACGACCGCGTCGGGCTGGCCGACCAGCTCGCCGGCGTGCCAGCCGAACAGCGCCTCGAAGGTCGCGTTGACGTGCACGAAGTGCCGGTCGCGCGTGAACGCGATGCCGATCGAGGCGTGTTGCAGGATCGCCTCGCGCTCGAGCCGCGCGAGCTCGATCGCCGAGACGTCGCGACCGAGCACCACCAGGTAGTCGTTGCCGTCGAGGTGGAAGCGTCCTGCCGAGACATTGAGCGTGATGCAGTCGCCCGCCTTGGTGCGGAACAGGGCCGGCATGTCCTGCACCAGGTCCCGGTCCTCGAGCAGGTGGAGCAGCCGCTCGCGGTCGGCGGCGCTGTGCCAGACGCCGAGCTCGATGGAGCAATGGCCGATCGCCTCCTCCGGCGTCCAGCCCAGCACCTGGGTGAAGCGCTCGTTGATCATCAGGTAGCGGCCGGTCGCGAGCTCGGTCAGCGAGACGGTGTCCGGCGTGGTGTCGAACAGCCGCGTCAGCAGGGTCTGCGAGCGGCGCAGCGCCTGCTTGGCCGCGCGCTGCGCCGTCACGTCGGCGTAGATCGACAGCACCGCGGGGCCGTCGTCGAGCGCGACATGCAGGCTGTTCACCCGCACCTCGATCCGTCGGCCATCGATGCGGCGCAGGCGGTCGATGCCGGGCGGCAGGGCGTCGACGCCGTCGTCGGCGTGATCGGGCGCTGGCTCCTGGTGGCTGGCGAGGGCGATGCCGACCATGGCGGCCGTGCCCGGGTAGCCCAGCAGCTGCGCCGCGGCCTCGTTGGCCTCGACGACGCGACCGTCGCGGTGCAGCGTCAGCGCGAAAGGCGAGCGCGCGAACAGCTCGCGGTAGCGGGCCTCGGCGGTCGCGAGCGCCTGGCGCGCCACGACCTCGGCGGTCACGACGCGGCCCACGCCCCAGTAGCCGCGGAAGCGTCCGTCGGCGTCGTGCACCGGCTCGCCGCTGACGCTGACGTAGACCGGCCGGCCGCTGGCGTCCGGCCGGCGGATCACCATGTCGCGGAAGGGGCGGCGGGCCTCCAGGTCGGCGCGGTGCTGGGCCCAGTCGGCGCCGGGCACCTCGAGTCCGTCGATCTCCCAGCGCGTGCGGCCCAGGTAGTCGAGCGGCAGCGTGCGGGCGTCGCCGACGCGGGTGTCGCAGACATGGGTGAAGCGCAACTGCTCGTCCTGCTCCCAGTACCAGTCGGTGGCCACGGCGAGCAGGCCGCGGAAGCGCCGTTCACGCTCGCCGGCCTCGCGCAGCGTGCGCCGCAGCGCCCGCGCGACCATCGCGCCGGCCGTCACGCCGGCGCCGACGAGCAGCAGTTGGGTGGTCAGCGCGGCCAGCAGGGTCTCGTCCTCGGCGCGCTGCAGCGCGCCGCCGGTCTCGATGCCGCTCAGCGCCATCAGCGTCGCCACGCTGCCGGCCGCCAGCGTGAGCCCGGCGCGCAGCCCGACCAGCACCGCCCCCAGGCAGACCACCAGCGCGAGAAAGCCGAGCGGCAGCGCGCGCACGCCCTGGCCGAGGATCAGGCTGACCGCGCCGAGCGCCACCAGCGTCGCCCAGCAGCAGCCGAAGACCGCGGCGGTGGCGCTGCCGCGCCGCGCGGCAACGGCGCCCGCCGCGAAGGCGGCGCACAGCAGGACGCAGATCAGCACCAGCCAGGCCGGCGCGGCGAGGCCGGCGGCCCCCGGCGCGAGGCCGTAGAGCAGTGCGAAGGCCGCCGAGATCGCGATCCCGACCCCGAAGAACCACCACAGCAGGGCGCCATCGGGGCGCGGGGTGAACAGGCTCAACAGCGTCGGTCGGGCGGGCGAATCCACGGGGCGGGGAGAGATCGGCGTAGCAAGGCGCCCCGGAGGGTGCGGAAACCGGCGATTCTCCGGCCCGTGGTCAATCCCTAGTGCGAGGGTTTACCGCGTCCGCAGAGCGTTATTGCGCGGTTCGCGCCGCGTTGAGCGTGTCGCGCGTGAGCCGCGCGACCTCTCGGGCCCGGGTGGCGAAGTCCGCCCCGGCGCCGGCGTAGAGCACCGCGCGCGAGGAATTGACGAGGATGGGCGCGTCGGGCCGCCAGGCCGCGCGCACCGTCGCCGCGGCGTCGCCGCCCTGGGCGCCGACACCCGGGATCAGCAGCGGCAGCGTCGGCGCCAGCGCGCGCACGCGCGCCAGTTCCTCGGGGAAGGTCGCGCCGACCACCAGACCGAGCTGACCGTTGCGGTTCCACGTGGTCTGCGCGAGCCGCGCCAGGTGTTCGTACAGGCGCGGCTGGCCGTCGACATCGGCCAGCACGCGGTTCTGCAGGTCGCTGCCGCCGGGGTTGGAGGTGCGGCACAGCAGGATCGCGCCCTTGCCGCTCCAGCGCAGGTAGGGCTCGATCGAATCGAAGCCCATGAAGGGCGACAGGGTCACCGCGTCGGCCTGGTAGCGCTCGAAGGCCTCGCGGGCGTACTGCTCGGCGGTGGCGCCGATGTCGCCGCGCTTGGCGTCGAGGATCACCGGCACCTCGGGCGCGTTGCGGCGCAGGTAGGCCATCACGCGCTCGAGCTGGTCCTCGGCGCGGTGGGCGGCGAAGTAGGCGATCTGCGGCTTGTAGGCCAGCACCAGGTCCTTGGTGGCATCGACGATGCGCTCGCAGAACTCGGCGATCTTCGACGCGTCGCCGGTCCACGGCGCCGGGAACTTCGAGGGCTCGGGGTCGAGGCCGACGCACAGCAGCGAATCGGCCTTGCGCTCGGCCGCCTGCAGGCGCGCGACGAAGCTCATGCCGCGGTCCTCACAGACGCCGGGCGAGCGCCGCGGCGCTGCCGGTGTAGGACCCCGGGCTCAGCTCGCGCAGCCGCTGCTTCTCGGCCTCCGGCAGCTCCAGCGTCTCGATGAAGGCGGCCAGCGACTCGCGCGTGATCGCCTTGCCGCGCGTCAGCTCCTTCAGGCGCTCGTAGGGGTTGGGCAGCGCGTAGCGGCGCATCACCGTCTGGATCGGCTCGGCCAGCACCTCCCAGGCGGCGTCGAGGTCGGCGGCCAGCGCCGCCTCGTTGACCTCGAGCTTGCCGAGGCCGCGCGCCAGCGAGTCCCAGGCCAGCAGGGCATAGCCGAGCGCAACGCCCATGTTGCGCAGCACGGTCGAGTCGGTCAGGTCGCGCTGCCAGCGGCTCACCGGCAGCTTCTGGCTCAGGTGCGCGAGCAGTGCGTTGGCGAGCCCGAGATTGCCCTCGGCGTTCTCGAAGTCGATCGGGTTGACCTTGTGCGGCATCGTCGAGCTGCCGATCTCGCCGGCCTTGAGCTTCTGCTTGAAGTAGCCCAGCGAGATGTAGCCCCAGACGTCGCGCGACCAGTCGATCAGGATGGTGTTGCAGCGCGTGATCGCGTCGAACAGCTCGGCCATCCAGTCGTGCGGCTCGATCTGGATCGTGTAGGGGTTGAAGGCCAGGCCCAGGCGCTGCTCGACGACGCGCTGGCTGAAGGCCTCCCAGTCCAGCGCCGGGTAGGCCGCCAGGTGGGCGTTGTAGTTGCCGACCGCGCCGTTCATCTTGGCCAGCGGCTTCACGGCGGCGATGCGCTCGCGCGCCGTCGCCAGCCGCGCGACGACGTTGGCGATCTCCTTGCCCACCGTCGTCGGGCTGGCGGTCTGGCCATGCGTGCGGCTGAGCATCGGCAGCGCCGCGAGCTCGTGCGCCATGCGCGTGAGCGTGCCGATCACGCCGTCGAGCGCCGGCAGCAGCACCTGCGCTCGCGCCGCGCTCAGCATCAGCGCGTGGCTGGTGTTGTTGATGTCCTCGCTGGTGCAGGCGAAGTGCACGAACTCGCCGGCCTGCTCCAGCTCCGGGCGGCCGGCGAACTGGCGCTTGATCCAGTACTCGACCGCCTTGACGTCGTGGTTGGTGGTCTTCTCGATGTCCTTGATGGCCTGGGCGTCGGCCTCCGAGAAGTTCGCGACCAGGCTCTGGAGGTGAGCGCGTGCTTCGGCGGACAGCGAGGGCAGCTCCGGCAGGCCGGCATCCGACAGCGCGATGAACCATTCGACTTCGACCTGCACGCGGCGGTGCATCAGGCCGTACTCGCTGAGCAGCGGGCGCAGCGCGGCGAGCTTGGGGGCGTAGCGGCCGTCGAGCGGCGACAGGGCGGTGAGCGGGGAGAGGTTCATCGGCAGCAGGCGGGAGGTGCCGCGCGCGGCACGGGGCGGGCCGCGGGG
>DATMJX010000299.1:0-4162 GCA_035553715.1 Methylibium sp. | reverse complement strand
AGGTCGGGCAGGTCGGCCATCACCGCCTCGTGGACGAAGCCGGTGCGGCCGTCCCAGCGGTCCTCGGCCTTCGGCTCCGACAGCACCGGGATGTAGCGCAGGTTCGGCATCGCCGCGGCGGCCGCCAGCGCCCAGTCGTGGCGGTAGAGGTCGGCCTTGGAGCGGCAACCCCAGTAGAGCACCGTCTCGCGCGCGATGCCCTGGTGCCGCATGTGCTCGACGATGGCCTGGATCGGCGCGAAGCCGGTGCCCGAGGCCAGCAGCACGATCGGCGTCTCCGAGTCCTCGCGCAGGTAGAAGCTGCCGAACGGCCCTTCCATGCGCAGGATGTCCTTCACCTTCATCGCGCCGAACACATGGTCGGTGAACTTGCCGCCGGGCAGGTGGCGCAGGTGCAGCTCCAGGCCCTCGGCGGCGCGGTGCGGCGCGTTGGCCATCGAGTAGCTGCGGCGCGCGCCGTCGCGCAGGATGAACTCGATGTACTGGCCGGCGTGGTAGCGCAGCACGGCGTTGGCCGGCAGCTGCAGCGTGAGGATCGCGACATCGGGCGTCGGGCGCTCGATGCCGCTGACGCGGCAGGGCATCTTCTGCACCGCGAACTCGCCGGCGCCGGGGACCGTGCGCGCCTCGATCACGAGGTCGGTCTGCGGGGTCGCGCAGCAGGTCAGGATCAGCCCGTCGGCCTCCTCCTGGGTGCTCAGCGCCTTGAGCTGGTGGGCGCCGTGGATCACGCGCCCCTCGAGCAGGCGGCTCTTGCAGGAGCCGCAGGCGCCGTCGCGGCAGCCGTAGGGCAGCCCGATGCCCTGGCGGATCGCCGCCGGCAGCACCGCCTCGTCGCGTGCCACCTCGAAGCCGCGGCCGCTGGGCTGCAGCGTCACCTTGAACGTCATTGGGTATCCTCGAACGCCTGTTGACCGACCAGTCGGGATTGTGCCCGTGCCTCCCGCACGGGCTCCGGTTCCGCCGTTCCGATGCCCACTCCCGCTCCCGGCCGGCCGGCCGTCTTTCGCAAGCCGCGCCTGCTCGTGGTCGGCTGCGGCGATGTCGGCGAGCGCGTGCTGCGCCAGCTCGGTGGCCGCTGGCGCGTCGCGGTGCTGACCACCTCGCCGGCACGCCGCGAGGCGCTGCGTGCGCTCGGCGCGCGGCCGCTGCTCGGCGATCTCGACCGGCCGGCGACGCTCGGGCGGCTCGGCGCGCTGGCGCCGCGCGTGCTGCACCTCGCGCCCCCGCCCGCGCAGGGCGACGACGACCCGCGCACCGCCGCGCTGCTGCGCGTGCTGGCGCGCGGAGGCGCCGGCGAGCGCCTGGTCTACGGCAGCACCACCGGCGTCTACGGCGACGCCGGCGGCGCGCGCTTCGACGAGACACGCGCGCTGGCGCCGGCCACCGCGCGCGCACGGCGGCGCGTCGCCGCCGAGGCGCGGCTGCGTCACCACGGCCGCGCCGCCGGCTGCTGCGTGACGCTGCTGCGCATCCCGGGCATCTACGCGCTCGACCGCGCCGGCGGTGACCCGCGCGAGCGCGTCGCGCGCGGCACGCCGGTGCTGCACGCCGAGGAGGACGTCTACACCAACCACATCCATGCCGACGACCTGGCGCGTGCCTGCGTCGCGGCGCTGCTGCGCGGGCGGCCGCAGCGTGCGGTGCACGTGTGCGACGACAGCGAGCTGAAGATGGGCGACTACTACGCGCTGGTGGCCGCGCTGGCCGGCTTGCCGCCGCCGCCGCGGATCGCGCGGGCCGACGCTGCGGCACGGCTGGGCGCGGCGACGCTGAGCTTCATGAGCGAGTCGCGCCGGCTGTCCAACCGGCGACTCAAGGCCGAGCTGCGCGTCGCGCTGCGCTACCCCGACGTGCGCGCCGGGCTGGCCCCCGGGCGCTGAGGCCGGCTCAGATGCCGGCGGCGTGCCGCAGCGCGCGGCTGCGGTCGGTGCTGCGGATCGGCAGGTCGACCGCGCGGCCATCGCGCAGCACCTCGAGCCGCACCTCGCGCTCGACCGGGCCGCGCCACAGCCGGCGGTAGAAGGAGGCGAGGTCGCCGACCGGCAGCGCGTCGATGCGGCGGATCAGGTCGCCCGGCTCGGCGCCGGCCAGCGCGGCCGGACTGTCCGGCACGACGCGCAGCACCTGCACGCCCTCGGGACGTTGCACGCAGTCCACGCCCAGCCAGGCGCGCTGGCTGGCACTCGAGCGGCCATGGCGGCGCAGCTCGGCATAGATCGGGCGCAGCAGGTCGACCGGCACGAACAGCGTGCCCGGGCCGCGCTCGTACTCGGCCGGCGTCTCCAGCGCCAGCAGCGAGCCGATGCCGATCAGCTCGCCGCGCGCGTTGAAGAGGCCGGCGCCGCCGTGGTCGGTGCGCAGCGGCCGGGTGAACAGCGCCTGGTCGATGTGGTACTCCCAGAAGCCGGAGTAGGGCTGGCGCGCGGAGAGCCAGGCGGGGCTCAGCGTGCCGTCGGGGCCGCCGGTGACCAGCAGCAGCGACTCGCCGGGAGCCACCGCGCTGCTGCGCGCCAGCGGGGCCACCGGCAGCTTCAGCGGCAGCAGCGCCTGCACCAGCCCGAAGCCCGAGGCGAGGTCCAGCGCGCGCACGCGCGCCGGCACGCGCCGGCCGCTGTCGAGCTGCAGGTCGACCTCCTCGGCCTCGAGCAACAGGTAGCCGATCGTCAGCACCAGCCCGTCCCTGCCGATCACGACGCCCGAGCCGCTGCGCAGCGCCCCCAGCGTCTCGCGGCTGGGCGCGTCGGGCAGTGCCCGGACCTCGACGCCGACGACCGCCGCGCTCGCGCGCTGCAGCACGCCGGCGTCGGCCGCCAGCGCGGCCGGCGCGACCATGCCCAGCAGCGTCGCCAGCGCCATGCGCACCAGCCGGCCTGCGCCGTGCAGCGGCTTGCCCATCGCTCTCTCCCAGGCACGCCGACAGCGCGTGCCCGGCCTCAGCATGCGCCGATCCCGGCGCCGACAGAAGCCTGGGGTTACCGCCGCCGGTGCGGGGGCCCGGCGGACCTACTCGCCGTTGCCGAGCTGCGCCAGAGCCGCGCCGCCGCCGAGCGAGAGCAGGCCGGCGCGGCTGTAGACGCCGAGCTTGTCGCGCGTGTCGGCGATGTCGAGGTTGCGCATCGTCAGCTGGCCGATGCGGTCGATCGGCGCGAAGGGCGCGTTCTCGACCTTCTCCATGCTCAGGCGCTCGGGCGCGTAGGTCAGGTTCGGCGACTCGGTGTTGAGGATCGAGTAGTCGTTGCCACGGCGCAGCTCCAGCGTCACCGTGCCGGTGACGGCGCGCGCGACCCAGCGCTGCGCCGCCTCGCGCAGCATGATGGCCTGCGGGTCGAACCAGCGGCCCTGGTAGAGCAGGCGGCCGAGCTTGCGGCCGTTGTCGCGGTACTGCTCGATCGTGTCCTCGTTGTGGATGCCGGTGACCAGCCGCTCGTAGGCGATGAACAGCAGCGCCAGGCCCGGGGCCTCGTAGATGCCGCGGCTCTTGGCCTCGATGATGCGGTTCTCGATCTGGTCGCTCATGCCCAGGCCATGGCGCCCGCCGATGCGGTTGGCCTCGAGCATCAGTTCGACCGGGTCGGCGATCTCGACGCCGTTGAGCGCGACCGGGCGGCCCTCCTCGAAGCGCACCGAGACCTCCTCGCGCTTCACGTCCACCTCGTCGCGCCAGAAGGCCACGCCCATGATCGGGTTGACGATGCGGATGCCGCTGGACAGATGCTCCAGGTCCTTGGCCTCGTGCGTGGCGCCCAGCAGGTTGGAGTCGGTCGAGTAGGCCTTCTCGGCGCTCATCTTGTAGCCGAAGCCGGCCTTCGTCATGAAGGCGCTCATCTCGGCGCGCCCGCCGAGCTCGTCGATGAAGGTCTGGTCGAGCCAGGGCTTGTAGATCTTCAGCGCCGGGTTGGTCAGCAGGCCGTAGCGGTAGAAGCGCTCGATGTCGTTGCCCTTGAAGGTCGAGCCGTCGCCCCAGATGTGGACATCGTCCTCCTTCATCGCCGCGACCAGCATCGTGCCGGTGACCGCACGCCCGATCGGCGTGGTGTTGAAGTAGGTCAGCCCGGCGGTCGAGATGTGGAAGGCGCCGGCCTGCAGCGCAGCGATCCCCTCGGCGACGAGCTGGGTGCGGCAGTCGATCAGCCGCGCCTTCTCGGCGCCGTAGGCCATC
>DATMJX010000298.1:0-2840 GCA_035553715.1 Methylibium sp. | reverse complement strand
GCGGTCACGGTGAAGCCGAGCACGTTGGCGAACACGATCGCGAACATCATCCAGCCCGCCGTCGCCGCGCCCCAGGCTGCGTAGGCGAGGGTCGAGGAGAACAGGCCCATCAGCGCCAGCCGCTGGGCGCTGAAGCGCTTCAGCAGGCGCGCCAGCAAGGCGCCCTGCACCACGGCCGAGGTCAGGCCGACCGCGAGCATCGACCAGCCGTTCTCGGCCGGCCCCCAGCCGAACTTGAAGCTCGTGTAGAGCACCCAGGTCGTGTACATCGTGAACTGGGCCAGCCCGGCGCAGGCGATCACCGCGACCAGCAGGCCCACGCCGCGCAGCCGCGCGAGCTGGCCGAGCGCGGCGATCGGGTTCGCGGCCCGCCAGCTCAGCGGCCGGCGGCGCTCGGCCGGCAGCGACTCGGGCAGCACCAGCCAGCCGTACAGCAGGTTCACCAGCGCCAGCGTGCCGGCGGCATAGAAAGGCAGGTGCAGGTCGATCGCGCCCAGCAGCCCACCCGCCACCGGCCCCGCGATGAAGCCCAGCCCGAACATCGCTCCCAGCAGCCCGAAGCGGCGCGCGCGCTCCTCGGGCGGTGTGATGTCAGCCACATACGCATTGGCGACTGCTGCGTTGGCCTGCAGCGCACCGGCGAGCAGCCGCACCACGACCAGCATCCACAGCGAGGTCGCCAGTGCGATGGCGAAGAAGTTCAGCGCCAGCCCGCAGAAGCCGAGCAGCAGCACCGGCCGGCGACCATAGCGGTCGGACAGTGCCCCCAACAGCGGAGCCCCGAAGAAGTTGGCCAGCGCGAAGGAGAAGGCCACCACGCCGTACCAGAACGCCGCGTCGGCCTGGCTGCCGGTGAAACCCGCCACCAGCGGCGGCAGCACTGGGACGATCAGGCCGATCGCCATCATGTCGATGAAGACCGTGACCATGATGAAGGGCATCGCCGCCTGGCGGCCAGTCATCGGGGAGGAGGTGCTCAAGGAATTCCTTCAGAAACGACGAACCGCCCAGGCGATCGGGCGGTTTCAGGGTCACGGGCCCACCGGCGCGGCGCAAGCCGCGCGGCGTGCGTCCTCAATCCGCGCGGTAGTTCGGGGCTTCCTTGGTGATCTGCACGTCGTGCACGTGGCTTTCGCGGATGCCGGCCGAGGTGATCTCGACGAACTCCGCCTTCTCGCGCATCTCGTCGACCGTCGCGCAGCCGCAGTAACCCATCGACGCGCGCAGCCCGCCGGCCATCTGGAACAGGATCGCGATCACCGAGCCCTTGTAGGGCACACGGCCCTCGATGCCCTCGGGCACCAGCTTGTCGGCGTTGGGGTTGGCGCCCGAGTTGTCCTGGAAGTAGCGGTCGGCCGAGCCGGCCTGCATCGCGCCGATCGAGCCCATGCCGCGGTAGCTCTTGTAGCTGCGCCCCTGGAACAGCACGATCTCGCCCGGCGCCTCCTCGGTGCCGGCGAACATGCCGCCCACCATCACGCTGCAGGCGCCGGCGGCGATCGCCTTGGCGATGTCGCCCGAGTAGCGCACCCCGCCATCGGCGATCAGCGGCACGCCGCTGCCCTTGAGCGCCTTCGCGACGTTGTCGATCGCGGTGATCTGCGGCACGCCGACGCCGGCGACGATGCGGGTGGTGCAGATCGAGCCGGGGCCGATGCCGACCTTGACCGCGTCCGCCCCGGCCTCGGCCAGCGCCAGCGCCGCTTCGCCGGTGGCGATGTTGCCGCCGATCACGTCGACCTGCGGGAAGTTCTGCTTGACCCAACGCACCCGCTCGATCACGCCCTTGCTGTGGCCGTGGGCGGTGTCCACGATGATCGCGTCCACGCCGGCCTTGACCAGCAGTTCGACGCGCTCCTCGGTGCCCTCGCCCACCCCGACCGCGGCACCGACGCGCAGCTTGCCCTGGGCGTCGCGCGCGGCGTTCGGGAAGCTGGTCTGCTTGGTGATGTCCTTGACCGTGAACAGGCCGCGCAACTCGTCGCGCTCGTTGAGCACCAGCACCCGCTCGAGCTTGTGCTGGTGCATCAGCGCCTTGGCCTGCTGGAGCGTGGCGCCCTCCTTCACGGTGATCAGGCGCTCGCGCGGCGTCATGATCTCGCGCACCGGCGCGTCCAGGCGGGTCTCGAAGCGCAGGTCACGGCCGGTCACGATGCCGACCACCCGCCCCTCGTCGACCACCGGGAAGCCGGAGATGCCGTGCTGGCGCGACAGGTCGATGACGTCGCGCACCCGCACGCCGGAGGAGATCGTGATCGGGTCGCGCAGCAGGCCGGATTCATAGCGCTTGACGCGCGAGACCTCGGCGGCCTGCTGCTTGGGGCTCAGGTTCTTGTGGACGATGCCGATGCCGCCCTCCTGCGCCAGCGCGATCGCGAGGCGGGCCTCGGTCACGGTGTCCATGGCCGCCGAAACCAGTGGCAGGTTCAGCGTGATGTTGCGGGACAGGCGCGTCGCGAGCGAAGTGTCGCGCGGCAGGACCTGGGAGAAGGCGGGCACCAACAACACGTCGTCGAAGGTGAGCGCTTTGCCGAGAAGGCGCATGGGGCAGGCTCCGGTCGCAAAACGAAATTATACGGAGCCCCCTCAAAAGGCGGCCGGCCGTGACTTCCCCCCGCGGCGACGGGGGGCGGCCGCTGTCGGCAGCGAACGGCCGTGCGTACACTGCAGCGCATGTCCGTGCCCCCATTTTCCCGGACTCACCTGGGGTCCACCCTGTTCGCCCTGGCATTGCTCGCCGCCTGCGGCGGCGCCCAGGCGCAATGGCAATGGCGCGATGCGCAAGGCCGCATGCAGTACAGCGACCTGCCGCCGCCGCGTGACACGCCGCCGCAGAACAT
>DATMJX010000297.1:0-4424 GCA_035553715.1 Methylibium sp. | reverse complement strand
TCTTCGCGGTCATGCGATTCCTTGGGAGACGGCGGTTGCAGTGGGGGGCGAGGGCCGGACGCGACACCTGTCCCGCCGCCTGCACGCGGCAACGGAACGAAGGGATGCAGCAGCGCAACGGGCGCTTGCATCGGCAGCGTCGGCGGGCAAGCTCGCGTGAGCTTCGTGTCGGTCCAGCCCTGGCGGGGGAAGTTGGCCGATAGGTGACCCGTGTCGCGGGTGGCCGGGGCCCGGAGGTGCTGCGCTCACTCTTGCCGCATCTGACAAACCCTGAATTATCGGCGAAGAGCGCCCGATCGTCAAAGGCGTGTTTCGGCACCGCCGATGGCGGCGCTGGCGCGGGCGAGCTCAGCCTTCAGCGCATCGGCCTCGGCGCGGGTGCGCCGGATCGCGTCCAGTGCCTCGGCCGTCAGCGGCTGGGTGGCCGTCAGCGCCTCGAGGTCGCGCGCCAGCGCGTCGAGGCGCACCCGGTCGGCGATCACGCGCAGCTCGGCCTCGGCGTGGCCACTGCTGTCGATGGCGTGCAAGGCGTCGAGCCGCTCGGCGAGGGTCTCGAGGCCGAGGGCTGCGCCGCCCCGACGCATCTCGTCGAGCAGTGTCTGCGGCGACAGCGGTCCCTCGTCATGGAAGCGGCGGTCCAGCCAGCGGAAGAAGGCGCCGTGCGGGTCGAGCAGCTCGCACAGGCGTTCATGGGTTGCCGCATCGAGCGACTCCCACAGATCGCAGCGCTGCAGCAGCAGCCAGGCGCCGCGATCGAGGGAGCTGGTCGTGGCGCGCAGCGCCCGGCGTGCCGGACGGGGCCGGGCGGCGGTCGCCACCGGCGCGTCGCGGCGCGTCGCCATGCCGCCGCGCCACAGCGCGTCGAGCTCGGCGGCCTCGAGCCCGCCGGCGCGTGCCAGCTCGCCGAACAGCTGGCGACGCAGGGCCCCCTCGGGCAGCGCCGACCACAGCGGCTTGGCATTCGCGAGCATCCGGGCGCGTCCCTCGGCGCTGTCGAGCTCGCAACCCTCGCGGGCCGCCTCGAGCAGCTGGCGCGACAGCGGCACGGCCTGCTGCACGCAGGCCTCGAAGGCCTGCGGGCCGTGCGCGCGGATGTAGGAGTCGGGGTCGTGCTCGGGCGGCAGGAACAGGAAGGCGATGCCGCGGGTGTCGCTGGCATGCGGCAGCGCGGCCTCGAGCGCGCGGCCGGCGGCACGCCGGCCGGCGGCGTCGCCGTCGAAGCTGAAGACGATGCGGTCGGTGAAGCGCAGCAGCTTGCGCACATGTTCCTCGGTGCAGGCGGTGCCGAGCGTCGCGACCGCGTTCGGGAAGCCAAGCTGGGCCAGCGCGACCACGTCCATGTAGCCCTCGACGACCAGCGCATAGCCGCGCTCGCGCAGCGCGGCGCGTGCCTCGTACAGGCCGTAGAGCTCGCGGCCCTTGACGAACACCGGGGTCTCGGGCGAGTTGAGGTACTTGGGCTCGCCCCGGTCGAGCACGCGCCCGCCGAAGCCGATCACCTCGCCCTGCACCGATCGGATCGGGAACATCACGCGATCGCGGAAGCGGTCGTAGCGTTTCTGCTCCGGGCCCTCGTCGCCCTGGACGATCACCAGCCCGGCTTCGGCGAGCAGCGGGTCGTCGTAGCGCGCAAACACGCTGGCCAGGCCACGCCAGCCCTCGGGCGCGTAGCCCAGGCCGAAGCGCGCGGCGATCTCGCCGGTCAGACCGCGCCCCTTCAGGTAGGCGACCGCGCGCTCGCTGGCCTTCAGCTGCTTGCGCCAATGCTCGCCGGCCTTGGCCAGCACCTCGCTCAGCGTCGCCTGGCGTTCCTTGGCGGCGCGCTCGCGCTCGCGCTCCTCGGGCGTGCGGTCGTCGTCGGGCACGGTCATGCCGAGCTGCTGCGCGAGGTCGCGCACCGCGTCGGAGAAGCCCATGCCGGCATGCTCCATCAGGAAGCCGATCGCGTTGCCGTGCACGCCGCAGCCGAAGCAGTGGTAGGTCTGGCGTGTCGGGCTGACGATGAAGCTCGGGGTCTTCTCGCCGTGGAAGGGGCACAGGCCTTTGAGGTTGACGCCGGCCTTCTTCAGCTGCACGTAGCGGCCGACAACCTCCGCGATGTCGGCGCGCGCCAGCAGGTCGTCGATGAAGGGGCGGGGAATCACGGGCCGAGTCTAGCCAGCCCGGCGGCCCCGGCTCACTTCGGCGCGAGGCGGACGGCGCCGTCGAGGCGGATCACCTCGCCATTGAGCATCTCGTTCTCGATGATCGCGCGCACCAGCTTGGCGTAGTCCTCGGGTGTGCCCAAGCGCGGGGGGAAGGGCACGCCGGCGGCCAGCGCGGCCTGCACCTCCTCGGGCATGCCGAACAGCATCGGCGTGCCGAAGAGGCCCGGCGCGATCGTCATGTTGCGGATGCCATTGCGCGCCAGGTCGCGCGCGATCGGCAGGGTCATGCCGACGATGCCGCCCTTGGAGGCCGCGTAGGCCGCCTGGCCGATCTGCCCCTCGTAGGCGGCGACGGAGGCGGTCGAGATCAGCACGCCGCGCTCGCCACTCGGCTCGGGCACGTTCCCGGCCATCGCCTGGGCGGTCAGGCGGATCATGTTGAAGCTGCCGAGGAGGTTGACGCGCAGCACCTGCTCGAACAGCGCCAGCGGATGCGCGCCGTCCTTGCCCACCGTCTTGGCGGCGGGCGCGATGCCGGCGCAGTTGACCAGCCCGACCAGCTTGCCGAGCGCGAGTGCCTGCGCCACCACCGCCTGGCCGTCGGCCTCGCTGGTGACGTCGCAGTGCACGAAGACCCCGCCGATTTCCTGGGCCAGCGCCGTGCCTTGGTCGATCTGGAGGTCGGCGATCACGACGCGGCCGCCGGCGGCGGCGAGCATGCGCGCGCTGCCCTCGCCCAGGCCCGAGGCCCCGCCGGTGACGATGAAGACCTTGCCTGCGATGTCCATGGAAGGGTCCGGATTTGTTTGACGTTGACGTAAACGTCAATCATCGGGAAGAAAGAAGGCCGCCCCTGGGCGGCCTCTGCTTACGGGCGGTGTGCCGGGGCTCAGCCGAGCGCCGCCAGCGCCCGTGCGGTGATCTCGTCGACCGTGCCAGTGCCGGAGATCTTGGCGTAGCGCGGCGCCTGCGCGTCGCCGGTGGCGGCCCAGGCCGCGTAGTAGTCGACCAGCGGCCGGGTCTGCGCCTGGTAGACCTGCAGGCGCTTGAGCACGGTCTCTTCCTTGTCGTCGTCGCGCTGGATCAGCGGCTCGCCGGTGGCGTCGTCCCGGCCTTCGACCTTGGGCGGGTTGTACTTGACGTGGTAGGTGCGGCCCGAAGCCACGTGCACGCGCCGCCCGCTCATGCGCTCGATGATCGCGGCGTCGGGCACGTCGATCTCGAGCACGACGTCGAGCTTGACGCCGGCGGCCTTCATCGCATCGGCCTGCGGGATGGTGCGCGGGAAGCCGTCGAACAGGAAGCCCTGGGCACAGTCGGGCTGCGCGATGCGTTCCTTGACCAGGCCGATGATGATGCCGTCGCTGACCAGGCCGCCCGAGTCCATCACCTTCTTGGCCTCGATGCCCAGCGGCGTGCCGGCCTTGACGGCAGCGCGCAGCATGTCGCCGGTGGAGATCTGCGGAATGCCGTACTTCTGGCAGATGAAGGCAGCCTGGGTGCCCTTGCCGGCGCCGGGGGCGCCCAACAGGATCAATCTCATCGCGGGTCCTCGTGTTCTGGGCGGCCGCTGCGCCCCGGGGCGCGCACCGCTTGTTTGTCTTCAAGATGAAGTGCCGCGGCGCGCCAGGGCCTTCCCAATGAGGTTAACACGCGCTCCTACGCGAGCCTTACGAGGCCAGCAGTGCGCGCACCCGCGCCAGATCCTCGGGCGTGTCGACGCCCGGACCGGGGCGCAGGGCGCTCACATGCACCGCGATGCGCTCGCCATGCCACAGCACGCGCAGCTGCTCGAGCGACTCGAGCTGCTCGAGCGGGCTGGCCGGCAGCGTCGGGTAGCGACGCAGGAAGCCGGCGCGGTAGGCGTACAGCCCGATGTGACGCAGCGGCAGCGGATGGCCCAGCGGCGTCGTGGCGCTCAGGCCGGCAGCATAGCCGTCGCGCCACCAGGGCAGCGGCGCGCGCGAGAAGGTCAGCGCCCGGTCGCGTGCGTCGCAGACTACCTTGACCACATTGGGGTTGGTGAACTCTGCGGCGCAGTCGATCGGGTGGGCGGCGGTCGCCATCACGCACTCGGGGCGCTCGGCCAGCAGCTTGGCGCAGGCGTCGATCAGCGCCGGCTCGATCAGCGGCTCGTCGCCCTGCACGTTGACGACCATCGCGTCGCCGTCGAGGCCGAGCTGCTCGCAGGCCTCGGCCAGGCGGTCGCTGCCGGTGGCATGGTCGGTGCGGGTCAGGATCGCACGCACGCCGTGGCGGGTGCAGGCGGCGACGGTG
>DATMJX010000296.1:0-2452 GCA_035553715.1 Methylibium sp. | reverse complement strand
CGAGGTGGTGGAGCTTCAGCATGTAGATGTAGCCCACCGTGACCTTGCGGTCGAACGGCTCGCCGGTGCGCCCGTCGTACAGCGTGACCTGCGTCTTGCTGCGGTTGAACCCGAGCCGCTCCATCCGCGGATCGTCGTTCGGGAACGCGAGGTCGAGCGCCGCGCCGATCTCGTCCTCGGACGCGCCGTCGAACACCGGCGTGGCGAACGGCACGCCGTTGGCCAGGTTCTGCGCGAGCTCCTTCACCTCGTCGTCCGACAGCGACTCGATCTCGGCCTTCTGGCCGTGGCGGTTGTAGACCCGTTCGAGCATCCTGCGCAGCTCGTTGGCCGCGGCCTGGCGGGCGAGCATCTCGCCGATCCGCAGCCCGATGCCCTTCGCCGCCCAGCCCAGGTGCGTCTCGAGGATCTGGCCGACGTTCATCCGCGACGGCACGCCGAGCGGGTTCAGCACGATGTCGACCGGGCGGCCGTCGGCCATGTACGGCATGTCCTCGACCGGCACGATCCGCGAGACCACGCCCTTGTTGCCGTGGCGGCCCGCCATCTTGTCGCCGGGCTGCAGGCGGCGCTTGACGGCCAGGTACACCTTGACCATCTTGAGCACGCCCGGGGGCAGCTCGTCGCCCTGCGTGAGCTTCTTGCGCTTCTCCTCGAACGCGAGGTCGAAGCTGTGGCGCTTCTGCTCGATCGACTCCTTGGCCTGCTCGAGCTGGCTCGCCGCCTGCTCGTCGGCCAGCCGGATCTCGAACCACTGCCAGCGGTCGAGGTCCTTCAGGTACGCCTGGTCGATGACCATGCCCTTGGCGAGCTTCTTCGGGCCGCCGTTCGCGGTCTTGCCGATCAGCAGCCGCTCCAGGCGCTCGAACGAGTCGTTCTCGACGATGCGCAGCTGGTCGTTCAGGTCGAGGCGGTAGCGCTTGAGCTCGTCGTCGATGATCGACTGCGCGCGCTTGTCGCGCACGATCCCCTCGCGGGTGAACACCTGCACGTCGATCACGGTGCCGCTCATGCCCGAGGGCACGCGCAGCGAGGTGTCCTTCACGTCGGACGCCTTCTCGCCGAAGATCGCGCGCAGCAGCTTCTCCTCGGGGGTCAGCTGCGTCTCGCCCTTCGGCGTGACCTTGCCGACCAGCGTGTCGCCGGCCTGCACCTCGGCGCCGATGTACACGATGCCCGACTCGTCGAGGCGGCCGAGCTGGCTCTCGGACAGGTTCGAGATGTCGCGGGTGATCTCCTCGGGCCCGAGCTTGGTGTCGCGCGCGAGCACCGACAGCTCCTCGATGTGGATCGAGGTGTAGCGGTCGTCGGAGACCACCTTCTCCGAGATCAGGATCGAGTCCTCGAAGTTGTAGCCGTTCCAGGGCATGAACGCGACCAGCATGTTCTGGCCGAGCGCGAGCTCGCCCAGGTCGGTCGACGCGCCGTCGGCGATCACGTCGCCGCGGGCGATCCGGTCGCCCTTCTTGACGATCGGACGCTGGTTGATGTTCGTGTTCTGGTTCGAGCGCGTGTACTTGATCAGGTTGTAGATGTCGACGCCGACCTCGCCCGCCTGGGCCTCGTCGTCGTTGACCCGGACCACGACGCGGTTCGCGTCGACGTAGTCGACGAGGCCGCCGCGCAGCGCGATGACGACCGTGCCCGAGTCGACCGCGCAGGTGCGCTCGATGCCGGTGCCCACGACCGGCTTCTCCGGGCGCAGGCAGGGCACCGCCTGGCGCTGCATGTTCGAGCCCATCAGCGCGCGGTTCGCGTCGTCGTGCTCGAGGAACGGGATCAGCGACGCGGCGACCGAGACGATCTGGCTCGGCGCGACGTCCATGTACTCGACGCGGTCGGGGCTGGACAGCTGCGTCTCGCCATGCGCGCGCACCGACACCAGCTCGTCGACCAGCCTGCCGTTGGCGTCGATCGACGCGTTCGCCTGCGCGATCACGTAGCGGCCTTCCTCGATCGCCGACAGGTACGAGATCTCGTCGGTGACCTTGCCGTCGACGACCCTGCGATACGGCGTCTCGAGAAAGCCGTATTCGTTCAGCTGCGCGTACAGCGACAGCGAGTTGATCAGGCCGATGTTCGGACCCTCGGGCGTCTCGATCGGGCACACGCGACCGTAGTGCGTCGGGTGCACGTCGCGGACCTCGAAGCCGGCGCGCTCGCGCGTCAGGCCGCCCGGACCCAGCGCGGAGACGCGGCGCTTGTGCGTGATCTCCGACAGCGGGTTCGTCTGGTCCATGAACTGCGACAGCTGGCTCGACCCGAAGAACTCGCGGATGGCCGCGCTGATCGGCTTGCTGTTGATCAGGTCGTGCGGCATCAGGTTCTCGGTCTCGGCCTGCCCGAGCCGTTCCTTGACCGCGCGCTCGACGCGCACCAGGCCCGCGCGGAACTGGTTCTCGGCCAGCTCGCCGACGCAGCGCACCCGGCGGTTGCCGAGGTGGTCGATGTC
>DATMJX010000295.1:0-13045 GCA_035553715.1 Methylibium sp. | reverse complement strand
CGGCGATCAGCATGAAGGCGAGCAGGCGGGTCATGGCGTGTCCTTTCGGTGTGCGTGGTGGTGTGGCAGTGGGTCGAAACCGCCGGGGTCGCTGCGCGCGTAGTCGGGTGGTCCGTTGCGCCAGTTGCCGGCGTTGATGCCGAGCAGCGCGATCCAGGCCGCGGCCATGGCGATCTGCCCGATGCCCGGCCACTCGCCGAACCACAGCCACGAAAAGCCGCTCAGCGTGGCCGCCATGAACAGCACCACGTAGCCGATGCGGAAGCGCCGCCGGGTGGTGCGCTTGCTCATCGACGAGAAGCGGCACACGCAGGCCCAGCCGATCAGCGTGCACAGCAGCCAGTTGACCGCGACGAGCCACGCGCGAGCGTCGTAGCTCCACAGCTGCAGGTCGGTCATTGAGTGCCTCCCTGCTTGCGGTCGAACCAGCCGCGCGCCCAGGCGAGCACCCAGTCCGGGCGCGCGGCGATGATGGCGGCCACCGGCCCGAAGGCCCAGCGCGCCTCGATGCCGGCCAGCCGCGCAAGCCCCTCGGCCAGCGGCACGGTGCCGATGAGCGCCAGGCCCACCATCGCGAGCATGTGCCGCAGGGTCAGCAGCCGCGAGGCCTCGGGGCTGGCGCTGGCTGACCACGCGGCCCCGCCGACGGCGGACAGCAGGATCACGCTGTACGGCCCGACCTGCGCGGCGAGCTCCGGGCCGACCGCGAGCGAGACCAGCGCGATCGCGACCGTGACGATGTCCAGGGGTGGGGGCGTCGGGTGCATCGTCAGCTCAGCCGAACGTGATCTCAAGATCACCCGCGTCGATGATCACCGCATCCCCCACACTCCAAGTGCGCGTGATCGGGTTGCCGGCGCCGTCGCGGATCGGGTAGTAACGACAGGCGTTGCCGCCGCTGCTGGCATCCCAGAGCACGATGTAGGCCGCGCTGATCTCGGCGCTGGCAGCCGCCGCGAACGTGATCGCGTTTTCGTTGCTTCTCATGCCCGTGGTGCCGCCCGACCACGTGGCCAGAGCGCGCGTGAGTTCCTGGCGCGACACGCCGCCGCTCGTCTGCTCTGTCACGCCGGTTCGGGCGGCGGCCGTGGCCAGGCTGGCCCACCAGCTTGCGGGGACCGGGTTGGATTGACCGCCTAGCTCGTAGTCGAGCTGCGCGTCGCGGAACACGTTCGTGCGTGGCATAGGAGCCTTTCGTCAGCTGAGGGTGATGTCGTCGTACTCGACGGAGGTGATCTGCACGCCGTCGTCCACGAAGAAGCGGATGCGGTCGGCGGTGAGCGAGCTGACGCTGAAGCTCAGGCCGGCGGCCGCCACCTGCTCGCCGTCGCTCTCACGGAAGACGTTGATCGTGGTGTTGCCTGCACCGGGCACGATGAGCACCTGCGCCCGGTACCAGACGCCGGCGTCGACCGCCGAAACGCCCACGCGGGTGTCGTCGTCCAGCACGTCCCAGCGCATGCGGCGCTGCGAGTCCACGCCGGCGTCGCGCGCCGGGTTGAATGCCATGACCTCCGCCGCGCCGTTGAAGAACTTGAGGCTGCAGGCGTCGTTGGTGTTGAAGTCCAGCACCTGGAACCGCCAGCTCGCCTCGGTGAAGGTGACCGCGCTGAAGACGCGGTCCAGGCGCTGCTCGCTGCCGCCAGGCGTCACGGCGTTGACGCGCAGCGACTGCCCGTAGTCCGTCGCCACCAGCTCGAAGGTGCCGGCCGGCCCGGTCAGGGTGTAGGCGTCCAGCCCGGACTCGAAGTCCTCGAGGAACAGCGTCTCGCCGGTCGGCGCGGGCACGTAGGTGCCATCGGGCAGCGGGTCCTGCACCTCGTCGCCCACCGGCAGCCAGGCCGCGTCCGCGCTGTGCACGCGCGCGTCGTCGATCACGGCCTCCATGCGCACCGTGGTCTGGCCCTGCGGGCGGATGGCCATCAGCCGGGCATAGCGGCTCACGTCGGCCAGCTCGCCGAACAGGTAGCGCGTGCGCTCGCGGTCGGCGCGGTCGAACACCGGCGCCTCGGCCGGTGCCTCGTCGAGCACCATCTCGTTGGCCTCGGCCCCTGGCGTCGCCAGGATCGCCTCGCCCACGCCGCCGGCGCTGGTCTGCAGCCGCACGTAGTGGGTGCCGCCCTCCGTCCACACCAGCGGCTCGGTGGTGGTGAGCGTCAGCGTGCCGGCGTCCCAACTCACCACGTCGCCGCTCTGGCCCCACTGAGCCACGTCGTGCGCGGTGGCCACCAGCGATCCGTAGCTCGGCAGCAGGCCCTCGAGGTTGGTCGACCAGGCCGGGAACATGCGCCGGTAATGGGCCTGCGCCACAAAGTAGGCCGCCTCGCGCAGCGCATGGCTGAGGCCCACGATGCCGTCGAGCCGCTCCTCCTGCACCCGGGTCGGCGCGGGCACGCCCGCCGGGCGCAGCGGCACGCCCGAGGCGTCGGCCGCGTAGGCATAGACGGTGCCGTTGTGCACCTGGGCAAAGACCACGCGCTCATCGCCTCCGAAGCGGCCGTCGCGGTAGCGGTACTGCACCGCGTCGGGCGTCTCCTCCGTGGTCAGCGCCACGTCGATGCTGAAGCTGTCACGGTCCATGTTGCGGGGCACGAACATCGCCACCGGCAGCGTCTGCAGCTCGTCGCGCACCGCCGTGTAGACGGCGCCACGGCGCAGCAGCGGGCGCGCGCGGCCGGCGCGCAGCACCAGCGTCAGCGCGTCGTTGAAGCTCACGCGGCTGTCGAAGCTGAAGTCGAAGCGGTCCTGCCGCTCGTCGTACAGGTCGCGCAGCTCGTCGAGCGTGACGTGGTCGATGCGGCTGTCGGCCAGGCCGCGGCGGCGCATCACGTAGCGCGCGATCTCGGCGGGGTTGCGCGTGAAGTTGCGCGCCACCGTCAGCGGCGAGGCGTCCCAGGTCTCGGTGTCGGTGTCGTAGCGCTCGATGAGGCGCTGCGCCAGCACCCGGAAGCGCCGCTGGCTCAGGCCGCTGAGCTGCTCGTTCGCGCGCGCCTTGACCACCACGTAGGTGCAGTCCTCGCGCGTGACGCCCGGCACCGACAGGCGCGCGCGCAGGCCCGCCCACACCATGTCGTTGAGCGCCAGGCGGTCGCGGCTGCGCACGCTCACGCGCCGCAGCCGCACCTCGTAGCGCCCGACGCTGATCGGGCCGGCCACGGTCACGCCGGTGTCGAAGCCGCCCACGCTGATGGAATGGCTGGCGGCCGAGTAGGCGTAGCTCACGCGCACCGCCTCGTCGGTGGCGCGCGTCAGGCTCTGGGTGGCGATCGTGCGCCAGGGCTCGAGCGCGGTGCCCGCGTCATCCACCAGGCGCACGCCCACCTGCCAGGTGATGGTGCGCGAGTTGAGCGATCCGTCGTCCTCGTCATAGGTTCCGAGGCCGGGGAACAGCAGGTCGATGAAGATCGTGTCGAGCGTGAGCCCCGCGCGGACCGGGCAGAAGGCGCCGACCCAGCTGGTGTTGATCAGCTCCTGGCCGCTGACCTCCGGCGCGGTGACGATGTTGTCCGCGGCGATGGACTGATCGGCCAGCGTCTCGTAGGTGTCGAAGTCGCTCGCGCGGCTGGTCTGGCCCGGGCCGACGACGGCGAACTCGATGTCCTGGAAGTTGCGGATGTCGGAGTCGTCCAGGCACAGCTGCAGCACGTTGAACTCGCCCTGGCCGAGTGCGAGCACGGCGCAGTAGTACTGGTCGTCGTCCTGGTAGAAGTTGTAGGGCTGGGCCGCGAAGTCGGGGAAGACGTATTCCTGCCCGAAGCGCTCCGGGATGCTCTGGCCGATGCGGGCCTGGTTGCCCTGGAAGGCAACGGAGTAGGTGGGGCTGGGGCCTTGCCCTGACCCACCACCCATGTTGAGTGCTGGTGTCGGCAGCAGCGTGTTGACCAACAGCGTGCCGGCTACCGTGATGAGCGCCGACCCAACCGCTGCGGCGGTATTGCCGGCAAGCCCGATTGAGTTGCCGAGTGGGCCGCCATATACGTTCGCGACCACCAGCACCGCGATCGTCAGGATGGTGCGCAGCGGATCGGAGCCGCCGCCTTGCGGCACCTGCGCGAACGCGATGACGTCGCCCGCTCGCACCGGCTGCCACCAGTCGCGCCGGCTCACATAGACGCCGTTGACCTGGCAGACCACGCGGCCGGAGCTCGGCGCAAAGTCGTTGATGCAGGCGTACTCGGGCGCGAAGCGGAAATCGCGCTCGCTCAGGTCGGTCTGCAGCGCGTGCACGCGCGTCCACATCGCCGGCATCGTGCGGCGCAGGGCGTAGGCCGGGCGCGGGGTCAGCTGCATCGCCACACCTCCGGCCGGCTGTAGCCGCTGGCCAGCAGATCGCGCAGGCATTGCGAGACCACCCTACCCTGCGGGCGCCCCTGCTCATCGCGCAGGCCGGGGGCGTGCAGCACCTCGAGCCGCCGCCCGACGGTGATGAACACGCCCACATGCGCGCCGGACGCGCCCTGCACCACCAGGATGTCGCCCTCGCGCGGCGCATCGGCGGTGCGCACCCAGCCGCCGCGGCGCACCGCGTCCATGAAGGCGGCGCGTCCCTCGGGCGTGCTGCGGTCCGCGCGCGTCAGCGGCGGCACCGAGCGACCGAAGTGCTCGCGCTGCACCGCGCCCACCAGGCCACGGCAGTCGTAGGCGTGCGGGCCGTCGGCGTCGGCGAGCCAGGGCTTGCCGATGTAGCAGGTGGCCCAGTGGCCGGGGGTGTTGCTCATGACGCGGCGAGCCCGCGGAACTGCTCGGGCGTGTACTCGTGGATGGGAAAGCGGCGGTTGGTGATGTCGCCGAAGCCGGCGCGCGCGGTGACGCCCTGGACCGTGGCGGTAGCGCCCGACAGCGTCAGCCGCAGCGGCGGCGTCTCGTGCGGCGCCGAGGTGTCGCCCGGAAGGTAGGTGCGCACGATCAGCGTGACCGGCACCGGGCTGCGCGAGACGGCCTCGAGGTGCGGCATCAGGATGCGCGTGACATTGCTGATCGTGATCGACACCTCGCCCTGGCGCGCGTTATCGGCCTCGGTGGGGAGCGTGATCTCGAGCGGCACGGCGCGGAACAGCACCTCCTGGCCAGCGTCGAGCGGCGCGTCGGCCTCGAGCGTGGCGAGCAGGTCCTCCCAGGCATTGACCACGTACACGCCCACCGGCTCGCCGGTGGCGGGGTTGACGATGAGCGGGTGGGTGAAAGCCAGCGTGAACAGGGCCGGCGCATCGGCCACCGCGTAGGCCGCCGACTCGGCGAGGGCCTCGCTCTGGCTGATGCCGCGCAGGGGGGGGCGGTAGGTGGGCATGGTCAGACCCCGTCGTCGGTCAGTGCGCCGGTGGGCGGCACGAAGGTCGCCGTGTAACGCGGGTCGCCTACCGTGACTCGCCAGCTGTCTCCAGCGACGCTGCCCGGCGTAATGACCCCGAGGTTCGATGTCAGCAGCCTGATCGCCTCGATTTCGGTTGCGAAACTGCCGCCGGTGTACGCGGCCTCGACGACCACTTGTCCTGCGACAAAGAGCCTGACGAACTGGTCCGCCGGGTCATAGCTGGCAGCCCAATGAAAGATCGTCGCTTCCGGGTGGTGCGCACTAGGCAAATCAACGATCGCGGACACGATGTCCTGACCCATGAACGTGCATCGCCACGAAAATCCCGGCGGCGACTGCTGCTGCCACTCGACTACGAAGACCTCCGGCTCGCTCGGCCCTACACAGGACTGCAGGACATAGCTGCCGCCGAGAGGCAGGGCCGGCAGGTAGGCATAACCCTCGCAACAAATTGCATCCTGCTCCGTCAGCGCCACCGAGCTAGCGAATTCGACGTAGGTCAAGGGCTGGGCCTCATACCCTGCCTGACCGCGCAGCGCGTAGTTGCCAACCGCGCCTGCACCGCTGTAGCGCTCGATCCCGTAGATCGCCGCCGGCCAGCCGAAGGCGCTCTCGTCCTCGATTGACTCTTCGGCGTTGACCAGAAGCACGACCGTCCCATTCGATCCGAACTGCGGCGCCGCCGACAGGCCGCGCACCTCGAGCCGGCAGCTCACCTCCCAGAAGCCAGCGCCCAGGTGGGTGATCTGCAGCTGCTCGCCGATGTAGCGCGCCACGCGCGGCAGCCAGCCGCCACGGCCCGGCAGCGTGGCCACGAACCAGCGCTGGCCGTTGAGCAGCGTGTCCTCGAACCACGCACGCCAAGTGGCCATCTCGGCGGGGCCGTAGCGCCAGCGCACAGAGTCCGCATCGACGATCGCATCGCGCATGCGTTCACGCGGCGCTTCGTTGCCAGCGCCCTGCGGAAGGGCTCGGCCCTCGCGGCGCGCGAACGGGAAGCCGCTGGGCGGCGGCAAGCTTTCGGGGTACTCGATGATCGGCATGGTTCAGGGCACGGTCGCCAGGATCTCGGCCGCCGTCGGCGGCGTGAATGTCGATCCACCCGGGTACCGGCACACCCCGCGAGTCAGGCGGACGAAATTGAAGTCGGCCGTCACGCCTAGGTTTGTGCCGAAGTTGCCGATCCTGAATGGCGTCGTCGCGTCGTTGATGTCCTTGGTCATCGACCCAACGCTAGACACCGACACGCCGCCCACGTAGAGGTAGCAGGTGTCATCCTCATCGCGGACCCACGCAACATGGGTCGATGCCGATGACAAGTTGGGGCTGGAGTTGTTGCGCAGGGTTGTTGGCGTGGCGGTGTAGGTCTGCAGCGCCGCGCCGGTGTAGAAGACGAGCCACGTTCCATCGGTTCCGCCGCCCTGCGTCCACACGCCGCCGAGCGATGTTTGACCCGCAGGCACCCGCGTGACGATGGCCTCGAACTCGTACGTAAACGGACCAGTCCCGAGCGACCAGTTCGCCGCCGCCGGGAAGGACAAGACGGAGCCGTTGTCTCCGCCATCGTCAGCAGCCAATAACCGGATGACGGCGCCTGTCGACGAGCACGCCACCGTCGTCGGCGTGCCGCGCGCGAAGCTGCTTTTGTCGTCGACGCTGTCGCCGGTCAGCAGCAGCAGCACGTCGGACCAATGAGGATCACTCGCCACGCCGCTCGAAGCAACGCCAGCGCGCGGGGTCAGCACCGCCGGCCGCGAACCTCGCCGCATCGCCAGCCGCGCCGGCCGGTCATCCCCCGGCAGCCACAGGCGCCGAGGCCCGAGACCCATGCGCTGGGCCAGCGACGTGCGAGGGTCGCGCAGGATCACGGATCAGTCCTGAATGAAGCCCAGCCGCACCCGGAACACTTCCGCGTTGCCCGGGGTGTAGGCATTGCGCGCCACGAGCACGCCGTACAGGCTGGTGCTGCCGCTGGCGCACTTGACCGAGCGGCTGATGGCCCCCGCGTCGAAGATGGTGTTGAGGCCGAGCTTCGAGCCGTTGCTGCTGGCGCGGAACTGGATGATCGCGACGGCCTTCTCGGCGTCGGCGTCGCTCGGCGAGAACGCGACGTTGTCGTTGCTCATCGTGATCGATGTGTCGAAGAGCAGCAGGTCCGCGTTGAGCTCGGTGGTCTGCACCGTGCTCTTGATCAGCATGGCCGACTGCAGCACCGCGCCCAGGCCCGCCGCGCGCGCGATGCCGGCGAAGGTCATGATCGTCGGCGCGCTGGTGCTGTCGCAGAGCGTGTCGCCGTCGGCGTAGGCGGTCGTGTCGGCGGGCCGCGTGAAGGTGGCCTCGATGATCTTGGTCACCGGGCGCAGCATCACGGTGGCGTTGCTGGGGTTGAGGCTCTGTTGGCTCATGCGTGTGCTCCCCGCCTCAGGCGGTCTTGTCGGCCCAGGCGGCCACGAAGTCGGGGTTGGTGGTGGCCGCGGCGCCGCTCATCACCGCCTCGAGCTTGTGGTCGGTGTCGGCCAGGACGGTGGTGACGGCGTAGATCCAGCTCTCACCGGGCTGCACGGTCTGGATGTCGAGCACGCGCTCGGTGCCGCCGTCGTCCAGGCGCAAGGTGATCACCACGGCCGCGCTGTCGCGGTTGTGGAAGACGACGTTGCGCACGACGCGCTGCGTGCTTGCCGCGGGCGCCGCGACGACGTCCACCGGCGTGGTGCCGTTGAGCGCGCCGTGGCTGTTGCCGAAGGTCAGTGCCATGGGGGTGTCCTTTGAATCTCAGGGGCCGAAGTCCGCGAAGGCCGCGGCTTGGGCGTCTTGCGCGTCGCTGGCTGTGTCGTCGAGCTCGATGCCGAACCACAGGGCGGCAAGCGCCTCGTCGGCCCCGAGGGGCGCAACGCCGGTGTTCCAGCCACCGTCTCGGCCGTTGGTGCCGCTGGCTCGCACGGTCGTGTCGCGAGACACCGCGCCGCCGTCGCGGCTGTTCGTGCCGCTGGCAGCGATGCCCGCCACGATGAAGCGGGCTCCACCGCTGCGCGCGTTGACGCCACTGGCCAGCAGCCCGGGCGCGGTGCGGGTGTCGAAGGGTGCGCCGATGAGCAGCAGCCGAGCCGAGACGGTGTAGAAGTCGCCGGTGCTGCTGGCCTCGGCGGTGTACGGCTGCTCGATGAATTGCGCCGTGTGCCACGAGAGCCGAGCGTTACTGCCTGCGCCCGGCCCGCCTTGCCGCTCGAGCTGGAAATCGAAGCGCCGAGACCCGGCTACCAGCGTGTCCTCGAACCAGTCCCAGAAGTCGTCGAACTGGTCCTGGTTGAGGTACCACTGCACGAACGCCTGCTGCGGAACGCCCGGGAAGCGCGGCAGGCGGCGGGTCTCGCCTTGATCCTTCGGGACCGTGAGCGCTGGGTCTGACCACTGCAGCCGCACGCGGCTGAGCGCCGGCGGGATGCTCGCCGGAATGACGACGTCCGTCGGCATGTCACCGCAGCCCCGCCGAGCGGTTCATCCCATTGGCCGCGAGCGCCGAGGAGACCGGCCCCTGCCCGCTGCGGATGTCGCCCGCCACGGCACCGATCAGCTGCTCCTGGAATCGAATCAGGACGTCGGTCTCGCCGCGCGAGTTGGTGCCCTGAGACACCTGGGCGCCTTGCGGGGCGTTCTCGATTCTCACGTTCACGACGGTCGAGCCAGCGCCAGCGCCGCCGACGGCCGGGTTGTAGCGAGCCGGCTGCACGGCCTCGTCCTTGTGCAGGTAGTACAGGCCGTCTTCAGGAACGCGGTTCGTGCCGGTAGCGTACGAAGCGAGCACTTCCCCGCGATCGAAGCTGTTCTCGTAGTTCGCCGCGGTCGGCGTGGCCGACGAGCCGCTGTACTTCATGCTGCTCAGGCCACCGCTGATGGCCCCGGCCACGACATTGACCAGAGCCCCGATAAGCTGGTTGCCGGCCTCGGCCACCGGCTGGATGATGGGTCGCAGAACAGTCTTCGCGAACTGAGCCTTCAGCTCATTCAAGAAGATGCTCGTCAGGTCGCGCCCCTGTCGGAAACCCTCCATGATGCCGTCTTCGATCGACTCACTGAGGTTGTTTCGGTAGGCGTCCCCAGCCTTGCGCGAGTCTTCGTCGGCCTTGGTCTTCAGAACCACGGTGGCGCGCTGGTCGATCAACTCCTCGCGCTCCTTCAGCGCCTCGATTTCGGCCTGCAGAACCTGCAGCTGCTGCTCTGCCACTCCAGATGCCTCCAGGCGAGCCAGTTGCTCTTCCTTCAGCGTGCGGATCGACCGGATGCGGGCCTTGTGGATCGCTGCCTGGGCCAGCTCATTGGCGCCGATCAGCTCGATCTCTTCGCGCAACGTCTGATTGCCTTCCTGCAGCGCCTCCAGCCCTTGGAGCTGTGACTGCGCGGCGCGCGTCGTGGCCGCGATCTCGTTGTCTTTGGCGCGTCGGGCTTCTTCGATCGCATCGACTTCCTTCTGGCGCGCATCGGCGACCTGCGCTAGACGGCGCAACTCTTCGGCTTGGGCAGGGGCCAGCTTTCCGAACTTGCCCAGCTTGATCTCTGCGTTGATCCGCTCGAGCTCGGTGTCCTGGCCGATCAGCGCGGCGCGCTCACGCAGCGACTTGATCTCGTCGCGCAGGGGGTTTGCCGCCTTCGTGCTGAAGGACTCGGTGATCCTCGCCTCCAGGTCCTTCGGGATCACGCCGCCGAAGGCTGTACGCGCCTCTTCCAGTGCCTCGTTCAGCTTCTGGGCGTCGGTCTGGTACTTCTTCAGGAGTTTGGACTGCGCCTCCTTGTCACCGCCGGATTCGAACTCGGCCTGCTTGCGGCCAGCTTCGTCGATCAGGCGCACCAGACCGGCGTACTCCCGAGACAGGTCCTGGATCACGGCCACCTTCGGACGGCCTGTCTCCTTGTCAAACTCGCCCTGCTGCGCATTGACCTCGGCGATACGGCGCGAGATCTCGGCCAGTCGGTCGAGCTGCTCATCGGTGCCTTGCTTCCTGACCGGCGTGCCACCAGCGGACAGGCGATTGCGGCGATCCAGCAGCTCGATCTGCCGGCGCAGGCCGGCCTCGATGTCCTTACCGCGCTGGGCGAAGGACTCTGCCGCGGTCTGCGTTTCCTTGCGCGACGACGATCCCCACAGCGCCCAAGCGGTCGCGCCAAGGCCGAGCAACGTCGTGACGGCGCCGATAGGCCCCCCCAACAGCCCCAGCGCCCGGCCAGCCAGACCTGCAGCGGCAGCCCCAGCTCCGGATGCCACCGCCAGCGCCTTCTGGGCATTGGCCTGGGCGGCCGTAGCGCCAGTGAGCGCTGTTGTCGCAGCAGTCTGCGCCGCGGTGGCTGCCGCGGTCGCCGTCGACACTCGCGCCTGCTGCTGGCCGAGCAGCGCCAGTTCGTTGACCAGCAGCGCGCGGCGAGCCTGTGCGGCGGCCAGGGCGTCCTCCCCCTGCTTCACTGCGGCCAGCGCAACGCTCAGCGCGCCAGCGGAGCGGGCCGCGGAGATCTGCGCCTGAGACTGCGCAATTGCCGCTTCGGTGACCTTCAGTTTCGAGACCGCATCGGCGCGAGCCGCAACGATGGCGGCTTGGGTAGCCTGAAGACCGGCGACCTTGGACGCGGTCGCCGCGGCCTCTGCCTCCGTCTGCGCAACGGTCGCAGTCGTGGCTTGAACGGTCGCCGCCAGGCTGCCGCGCTGCGCGGCGATCTCGGCGACCAGCGCGCCGACCTTGACCCGCGTCGCGTTGGCGGTCTCCAAGATCACGCCGGCCAGCTTGGCGGCCCCGAAGCCCAGCGCCGCCGCAGCGAGCGTGTCCAGGTTCTTCGAGAGCGCGTCAACGCCACTCACCAGCACGCGGATCGCGCCGCTGGCTTCGGCCTGCTTGCCGATGAAGCGCTCGAGGCGACTCTCGGCGATGGTCAGGGCCTGGCCGAAGGTGGTCGGGATGCGCTGTGTCGCGGCGATCAGCTCATCAGATCCCTTCACACCCGCTTGGAAGAACTGCCGCGACGACACCTCTCCGTCATTGACCAACTGCTTCAAGCGGCTGACGGAGCCACCCGCGCGGTCGAGGTTGTTGGCCACAGCCTGCAGCAGCGGCCTGGCGCCGTCGATCAGGCTGTTGAACTCCTGCGCTTGGATCACACTGCCGCCGATCGCCTGCGAGAGCTGCAGCAGCGCACCCGTCGCCTGCTGCCCGCTGGTGCCGCCAAGCGTCAGGGCCGCGCTCACCCCCTCGGTGAACTTGATCAGGTCCTGCTGCGAGGCGCCTAGCTCGTTCGCGGCCGATGCTGACTTCGTATAGAGGTCAGCCGCCGCCGAGAAACTCACGCGCTGGCGTTCAGAGAGCGCGATCAGTTCGGATTGCACGCGCGCGAGTTCGCTGGTCGAGTTGGTGACCAAGCTGAGCCGAGCGTTGACCTGCGAATAGCTGTCCGCATAGGCGAGGACTTGCCGCACTCCAAGCCCAGCCACCACGCCGCCGAGCACTTGGCCGAGCCTGTTCGAGCTCGCCGTGAGCGCCTGCGTGGCCTGCTCGGTCTTCTTGCCGGACACCGTCAGCAGGTCGAGCTCGCGCCGAGCGCGAGACACGTCTCCGCTCTTGACCTCAACGGCGAGCTGCGCGATGTCGGTCATTGGGCTTCCCCTTGGGGATAAGTTGGTTCTGGTGCTCGGCCACCGCGTTCAGCTCGTGCCGGTCCATGCGGCGCAGGACGGACACTTCCCAACGCGCCGGATGGCGCTGAGTGAGGCGTGCCCATGCGTCGATTTCCGTGTGGCCGAGCGGCTCGAGGCCCCGGCGCTGGCTGGACAGTTCGTCGTACCAGCGCCAGAGGTAGCGCAGCGCCGGGCTGAACTCCGGCGGCGTCAGGTCGGCGTGCGGCTTCCCGGTGCGCTCGCTGAAGAGCTGCAGTTGCGAGATGCGGGTGCGGCCCTGATCGTCTGTGATGTGCATCCGCGTGTGCCATGACACGTAGGCGCACAGCTCGGCGATCAGGGCTTCGTGAAAACCGCGGCGTCGCGCGCCGCAGCGATGACCTGGGCAGCCAGCCAGTCGAAGCCGGGATGGAGCAGAAGGCGCCGCACGTTCTCGGGGGTGCACCCGAGTTCTTCGCCCTCGAAGGTCAGCGTGGACTTGTGGCCCTCACCGTCCTTGATGCGCCAGTCCAGCGTCGCCGCCAGCGTGATCTCCTCGTCGCGCTGCTTGTTCAAGCGCTCGAAGTCTTCCTGCTTCGTGCGCTTGGCCTCCATCGCATCGCGATAGCGCCGCTCCGCTGCCTCGACGGCCTTCACGACACGGTCAGACTTCGCCCCGGCCACCTTGATCTCCAGGCCGATGACCTGGCCAGCCGGCCCGCTCATCTCGACCCACGCGCCCTCGTTACCCCGGGCGTTGAGGTTCAGTGCCGCGAAGTCCATCAGGCGGTCACCGTGCTGTCGTTGATCAGGATGGTGGTGCCCTCGATCACGGTCGAGGCGCCGACGTACTTGCCAGCCGAGAAGTCGCCGGAGACCTGCAGCGCCTGGCCGTCGGTGGACTTGTCGGCGCTGTTGATCTTCACGTTCGGCAGCTTGAACAGCAGGAACTCGGAGCCGCGGGTGCTGTCGGCGAAGAGGTAGATGTAGAGCGACGCCTCGGTCTCTTCGTCGAAGTTGACCAACACCGAGCCACCGTCGAACAGGGCCGACAGGGAGCCGCTGACGCGCACGCCGGAGGTGAACACGTCCGGGCTGACGTT
>DATMJX010000294.1:0-7833 GCA_035553715.1 Methylibium sp. | reverse complement strand
GCACAGCGGCAGGCCGAGTTCGTCAGCCAGCGCGCGCAGGCAGGCCGCGTCGGCCTTGTCCTGTGCCGCGGCGAGCCAGGCGAGGGCGTCGACCGGCTGGTGCTGGTGACCGGTAGCGCGCCGGACGCCCTGGCGGAGCTGCCGGCGCCCGATGCGGTCTTCATCGGCGGCGGGCTCGGCGAGGAACTGCTGACGACGCTGTGGCGCCTGCTGCCGGCCGGCTGCCGCGTGGTGGCGCACGCGGTGACGCTGGAATCCGAAGCGCTGCTGGCGGCCTGGCAGGCGCGTGCCGGCGGCAGCCTGTGGCGCATCGAGCTGTCGGAGGCCGCGCCGCTGGGCGCGCGGCGCGGCTGGCACGCCGCCTATCCGGTCGTGCAGTGGAGCGTGACGCGATGAGGGTCGCCGGCTTCGGTCTGCGCCGCGACGCGACGCTGGACTCGCTGCGCGATGCCTTGGCGCGGGCGCTGGCCGCCGCGCCGCCCGCCGCCGGCCCGGCCGACGCCCTCGCCTGGCTCGCCGCGGCACAGGACAAGGCCGACGCGGCCTGCCTGCGCGCGCTGGCTGACGAACTCGGCCTGCCGCTGTGCGCCGTCGCGCCGGCGCAGCTCGCCTCCATCCCGACCCTGACCGACAGCCCCGCCGTGCGCGCGCTGCGCGGCAGCGGCAGCCCGGCCGAAGCCGCGGCACTGGCCGTCGCCCGCCGGCACGGCGGGCCGGGCGCGGCGCTGCTGCAGCCGCGCGCGGTATCGGCCGACCGCCTGGCCACCTGCGCGCTGGCCGGGCTTGCCCCCCCTTCGAGGACTTGCCCATGACCATCCACTTCATCGGCGCCGGCCCCGGCGCACCCGACCTGCTGACCCTGCGCGGCCGCGACCTGATCGCCCGCTGCCCGGTCTGCCTGTACGCCGGCTCGCTGGTGCCCGAGGCGATCCTCGCCCACTGCCCGCCGGGCGCGCGCATCGTCGACACCGCGCCGCTGGACCTGGACGCCATCGTCGCCGAGATGGCCGTGGCCCATGCTGCCGGCCACGACGTGGCGCGGCTGCATTCCGGCGACCTGTCGGTCTGGTCGGCGATGGGCGAGCAGCTGCGCCGGCTGCGCGAGGCCGACATCCCCTATACCGTGACGCCCGGCGTGCCGTCGTTCGCCGCGGCCGCGGCGGCGCTGGGCGCGGAGTTGACGCTGCCCGGCCTGGCGCAGTCGGTCGTGCTGACGCGCACGCCGGGCCGCGCCTCGCCGATGCCGGCGGGTGAAAGCCTGGCTCACTTCGCGGCCACCGGCGCGACGCTGGCCGTGCACCTGTCGATCCACCGGCTGGCCGAGACCGTGGCCGAACTGCTGCCGCACTACGGCGCCGACTGCCCGGCCGCCGTCGTCTACCGCGCGAGCTGGCCGGACGAACGCATCGTCCGCGCGACGGTCGCAACCCTGGAGGCCGCGCTGGGCGAGGGCGTCGAGCGCACGGCGCTGATCCTCGTCGGCCGCGCGCTGGCGGCCGAGGGCTTTGATGACAGCCGGCTCTACGCCCGCGACTACGACCGGCGGTTCCGGCCGGGCGCGGCGCGCGCCTGAGTGCCGCGCATGGAGTTACCACCGAGGATCGAGCTGCTGCTGATCGGCATCGGCAGCGGGCATCCCGAACATCTGACGCTGCAGGCGATCGCCGCGCTGCAACGCGCCGACCTGGTCCTGATCCCGCGCAAGGGCGCCGACAAGGCCGATCTCGCCGAGCTGCGCCGCGCGGTCTGCACGACGCACCTCGGCGACATGCGCCGGGTCGTCGAATTCGACCTGCCGGTGCGCGATGCCGAAGCGGCCTGCTACCTCGACGGCGTCCACGACTGGCATGCCGCGATCGCCGCGACCTGGGCGCGCCTGATCGCCGCGCACCGCCCGCAAGGCGGCTGCGTCGCGCTGCTGGTCTGGGGGGATCCCGCGCTGTACGACTCCAGCCTGCGCATCGCCGAGCGGCTGCGTGCCCAGGGCCTCGCGCTGCGCGTCGAAGTGATCCCCGGCCTGAGCAGCCTGCAGCTGCTGACCGCGGCCCATGCCATCCCGCTCAACACGCTGGCCGCGCCGGTGCTGATCACCACCGGCCGGCAGCTGCGCGCGCAGGGCTGGCCGGCGGGCGTGGAAACGGTGGTCGTGATGCTCGACGGCGGCTGTGCCTTCCAGCAGCTCGCGCCGGACGGCCTGCACATTTACTGGGCAGCCTACCTCGGCATGCCGCAGCAGCAGCTGCTACAAGGGCCGCTGGCCAGCGCGGGCCCGCGCATCGTCGCGGCGCGCGCGGCGGCCCGCGCCGAACACGGGTGGATCATGGACATCTACCTGCTGCGCCGCGACGGCGCGGACGAGGCTCAGCCGGACGACCCGGCGCTGTCCTCTGGCCAATAGTCCTCGAACACCAGGCTCGCCAGATCGGCGCGCTCGCGCCACTGCTGCATCTCCAGCATCGGCCGGGGGTAGAACGCATCGACCCGACCGAGGCAGAGGATGGCGACGGGGCGGCTGCCGACCGGCATGCGCAGCAGTTCCCGCAAGGCCTCGGGATCGAACATCGAGACCCAGCCCATGCCGACATCCTCGACGCGTGCGGCAAGCCACAGGTTCTGGATCGCGCAGGCCACCGACGCCAGATCCATGTCGGGCATCGTGCGGCGCCCGAAGACATGCGGCTCGCGCTTGTCGCACAGTGCGGCGACGAGCACCTCGGCGCACTCGCGCAGGCCTTCGACCTTGAGCTCGAGAAATTCCTGTTGCCTGTTGCCAAGCGCTTTCGCCGTTTCGACCCGCTCCGCTTCGACAAGCTCCAGCATCTTCTGGCGCACTTCAACGGACCTCACCCGAATGAAACGCCACGGCTGCATGTAGCCCACGCTGGGTGCGCAATGTGCCGCCGCGAGCAGGCGCGTCATGAGCGCTTCGTCCAGCGGGTCACTGCGGAAGTGGCGCATGTCGCGGCGCGCCGCGAGCACGTCGTACAAGGTATCGATCTGGGTCGGGGTGAATCGGGTCATTCGGTCGCGCCGCGGAAACTGGCTAATTTCTGGTGTCCAGCATAAGGCTGGATCGCGCCAGCAGAAGGCAAGCGACGGGCGCTGCTGTACCCAACCCCCAGCGTGCGAACCTCGCGGGTTGACAGGCCGGCGACTGTGCTTCCACAATCCCAACCGCTCCGGGGTGTGCGCTGCGATGCGCGCTGAGACGGCCGATGCCGAACCCGCGAACTTGATCCGGTTCATACCGGCGAAAGAAGAGCTGCAAGGGTCCGGGCCATGCCCGGAGTTGCGCCCGGGGCACCTTCATTCACCAGGAGCCCCGATGAACGCCCCCGACGACAAGCTCAGCCAGCTGCTCACGCTCACGCGCGAGCCCTTCCCCGCCTCGCGCAAGGTCTACCTCGAAGGCTCGCGGCCCGACCTGCGCGTGCCGCTGCGCGAGGTGGCGCTGAGCAACGGCGAGCTGGTGCACCTGTACGACACCTCCGGGCCCTACACCGACCCGGCCGCCGCCATCGACGTGCGCCGCGGCCTGTCCGAGGTGCGCACGCCGTGGCTCGACGCCCGCGCCGACACCGAGCGCTACGAAGGCCGCGCGCGCCAGGGGCTCGACGACGGCGCGAAGCACGAAGAGCGCGACGCCGAGCGCATCGCGCAGCTGCGCGCCGACGCCGCCGCGCTGCAGCGCGCCCCGCGCCGTGCGAAGGCGGGCGCGAACGTCACGCAGATGCACTACGCACGCCGCGGCATCGTCACGCCCGAGATGGAATACGTGGCGCTGCGCGAGAACGGCCGCCGCGAGTGGATGGCCGAGTACCTGGCCGACACGGCGCGCGAGCTGCGCCTGGCCGGCAACGCGCTCGGCGCGGCCCTGCCGCCGGGCCCGATCACGCCCGAGTTCGTGCGCAGCGAGGTGGCGCGCGGCCGCGCCATCATCCCGGCCAACATTAACCACCCGGAAGTCGAGCCGATGGCCATCGGCCGCAACTTCCTGGTCAAGATCAACGCCAACATCGGCAACTCGGCGGTGACCTCCAGCATCGAGGAAGAGGTGGAGAAGCTAGTGTGGGCGATCCGCTGGGGTGCCGACAACGTGATGGACCTGAGCACCGGCCGCAACATCCACACCACGCGCGACTGGATCGTGCGCAACTCGCCGGTGCCGATCGGCACGGTGCCGATCTACCAGGCGCTGGAGAAGGTGGGCGGCGTCGCCGAGGACCTCACCTGGGCGATCTACCGCGACACGCTGATCGAGCAGGCCGAGCAGGGGGTGGACTACTTCACCATCCACGCCGGCGTGCGCCTGCCCTTCATCCACCTGACCGCGAACCGGCGCACCGGCATCGTCTCGCGCGGCGGCTCGATCATGGCCAAGTGGTGCATCACGCACCACCAGGAAAGTTTCCTGTACACGCATTTCGAAGAGATCTGCGAGATCATGAAGGCCTACGACGTCAGCTTCTCGCTCGGCGACGGCCTGCGGCCCGGCTCGGGCGCCGACGCCAACGACGAGGCGCAATTCGCCGAGCTGCGCACGCTGGGCGAGCTCACGCAGACGGCCTGGAAGCACGACGTGCAGACCATGATCGAAGGTCCGGGCCACGTGCCGATGCACCTGATCCAGGCCAACATGGCCGAGCAGCTAAAGCACTGCCACGAGGCACCGTTCTACACGCTGGGGCCGCTGACGATCGACATCGCGCCCGGCTACGACCACATCGCCAGCGCCATCGGCGCCGCGATGATCGGCTGGATGGGCACCGCCATGCTCTGCTACGTCACGCCCAAGGAGCACCTCGGCCTGCCCGACCGCGACGACGTGAAGCAGGGCATCGTCGCGTACAAGATTGCCGCGCATGCGGCCGACGTGGCCAAGGGCCACCCGGGCGCGCGCGCCCGTGACGACGCGCTCAGCAAGGCGCGCTTCGAGTTCCGCTGGATGGACCAGTTCAACCTCTCGCTCGACCCCGACACCGCGCGTCTCTTCCATGACGAGACGCTGCCCAAGGACAGCAGCAAGGTAGCGCACTTCTGCTCGATGTGCGGGCCGAAGTTCTGCTCGATGAAGATCACGCAGGAAGTGCGCGACTTCGCCGCCGCCCAGGGCGTACCCGAGCGCGATGCGCTCGCCCGCGGCATGGCCGCGAAGTCGGCCGAGTTCAAGGCCGGCGGCGGCGAGATCTACGTGCCGATCCACAAGGCCTGAGCGATGCGCGCGATCGGCATCGCCGGCGCCGGCCTGCTGGGCCGCCTGCTCGCCTGGCAGCTGGCGCGGGTCGGCGAGCGCGTCGAGGTCTTCGATGCGGCGCCCGGCCCCCAGCCGCGCTTCGACGCGCACGGTGCCGCGGCGGCGAGCGCCGCCGGCATGCTGAGCCCGCTGGCCGAGCGCGATCACGCAGCGCCGGCGATTGCCGCGCTGGGCTGGCGCTCGATCGCGTTGTGGCGCGGCATCGTCGCCGCGCTCGGCGCGCCGGCCCCGTTCTTCTCCGCGGGCGGCAGCCTGATGGTCGCGCACCGCGCCGACCTCGGCAGCGCGCAACGCGTGCTTGCCCGCCTGGCCGAGGACGCACAGGCGGCACCGGAGGCGCTGGACACCGCGGCGCTGCGCGCGCTGGAACCCGCGCTGCACGGCGTCGCGCACGCCTGGTTGCTGCCCGGCGAAGCGCAGATCGATCCGCCGGGCACCCTGGCCGCGCTGCACGCGCGCGCGCACGGCGTGCGCTGGCACTGGGGCCGCGCCGTCGCGCGCTGCGAGCCGGGCCGGCTGCAGCTGGCCGACGGCACGAGCGTCGCGTTCGACACCGTGATCGACGTGCGCGGCCTCGGCGCGCGCGAGGCGCTGCCGCTGCGAGGCGTGCGCGGCGAGACGGTGTGGCTGCACGCGCCCGGCCACGGCCTCACGCGCCCCGTGCGGCTGCTGCACGCGCGCCATCGCGTCTACCTCGTGCCGCGGCCCGGCGACACCGTCTTCGTCGGCGCCACCGAGGTGGAGAGCGAAGACCGCACGCCGGTGTCGCTGAAGAGCGCGGTCGAGCTGATGAGCGCGGCGCACAGCGTGATGCCCGCGCTCGCCGAGGCGCGCATCCTCCGGCTCGACCGCCACCTGCGCCCCGCCCTGCCCGACCACCTGCCACACATCGAGCAGCGGCCCGGCCTGCTGCGCATCAACGGGCTGTTCCGCCATGGCTGGCTGGTCGCGCCCGCCCTCGTCGAGGACGCGCTGGCCGCCCTCGCTGCCGGTCGCGGCCAGGAAGCCCTTGCATGAACGACACCCTCGCCACCATCACCGTCGAGCTCGACGGCCGGCCGCATGCGCTGCCCGCGGGCAGCACGCTTGCCGCCTTGCTCGCGTCGCTGCAGCAAGCCCCCGAGACGGTCGGTACCGCCGTCAACGGCCTCTTCGTCGCCCGCGCCGCGCGCGCCGGCCTCGTGCTCCAGCCGGGCGACGCGGTGCTGCTCTTCAAGCCGATCGTCGGCGGATGAGCACGATGATCGAGAACGACGAATGGCAGGTCGCCGGCACGACGCTGACGAGCCGCTTCCTGCTCGGCACCGCGGGCTATCCATCGCCGGCCGTGCTGGGCGAGGCGATCGCGGCCGCCGGCACGCAGGTAGTCACCGTGGGCCTGAAGCGGGCCTTGGCGACGCAGGGAACGGGGGGCGGCGACAACGGCTTCGTCGCCATCGTGCAGCGTGCGGTGCGCGAGCAGGGGGCTCGCCTGCTGCCCAACACCGCCGGCTGCCGCAGCGCGCGCGAGGCGGTACAGCTGGCGCAGATGGCGCGCGAGCTCTACGACACGCCATGGCTGAAGCTGGAGGTCGTCGGCGACGAGCACACGCTGCAGCCCGACCCCTTCGAGCTTCTGGTGGCCGCGACCGAACTGGTGCGCGCCGGCTTCGTGGTCTGGCCCTACTGCACCGACGACCTGGTGCTCGCGCGCCGCCTGCTCGACGCCGGCTGCGCAGTGCTGATGCCCTGGGGCGCGCCGATCGGCTCCGGCCAGGGGCTGCTCAACCCCTTCGCGCTGCGCACGTTGCGCGAGCGCCTGCCCGAGGCGACGCTGATCGTCGATGCCGGCATCGGCGCGCCCTCGCACGCGGCGCAGGCGCTCGAGCTGGGCTTCGACGCGGTGCTGCTGAACTCGGCCGTCGCGCAGGCGCGCGACCCGGTGCGCATGGCGCGTGCCTTCCGCGCCGCGGTGCAGGCCGGACGCGACGCCTGGCGCGCCGGCGTGATGGCGCGTCAGGACTTCGCGGTGCCCAGCACGCCGGTTGGCGGTGAGCCGCTGCTGCTGGGAAGCGACGCATGACGAACGTGAACATCTGGTGCATCGCGGGCAACGACAGCAGCGGCGGCGCCGGGCTCGCCGCCGACCAGCGCGCGGTCGAGGCCTTTGCCGGCACGCACTTCTGTGGCGTCGTCGCGGCGGTGACGGCGCAGCACTCGCACGCCGTGACCCACATCGCGCCGCTCGACGTGAGCCTGATCGACGCGCAACTCGCCGCGCTCGAGCACGACCTGCCGCCGGCGGCGCTGAAGACCGGCCTGCTCGGCGGCGCGGCGCAGGTGCGCTGCGTCGCGCGCTGGATCGACCGGCTGCGCGAGCGCGATCCGGAGCTGCCGCTGGTCGTCGACCCCGTGCTGGCGGCCAGCAGCGGCGCGGCCTTCGCCGACGCCGACACGCTGGCCGCCTATCGCGCCGAGTTGCTGCCGCGCGCCACCCTCGTCACGCCCAACCGGCGCGAGGCGGCGGCGCTGCTCGGCCGGGCGGAGCCGGGCCAGGGAGAGATCCCCGCCCTTGCCGACGCGCTGCGCGGGCTCGGTGC
>DATMJX010000293.1:0-6121 GCA_035553715.1 Methylibium sp. | reverse complement strand
AGCGCGCAAGGCCTCGCCGCCGACGTTGCACGGCGTGTCCAGGCCGGCGATCTGGCGCGCGCCGACCAGCACCAGGCCGAGGGGGCGGCCGCGTCGGCTGCGTCGATCCTCGCGCAGGCCGAGGCCGTGACCACCGCCGCGGCCCAGCAGCTGCGGGCCCTGAGCGGTGCGCTGCCGGCGCCGGCCGCCGCCGCGAACCCCGAAGCCGCGCCCGCCGAGGCCGCGGCCGGCGCGGCCGCGCACGCGGCCCTCGCCGAGCTGCAGGACCGCGCGACGGTTGCGGCGCGCAGCGCGGCGCTGGCCGCGGCGCAGTCGCGCGCCCACCCCGAGCTGACGCTGGCCACCACCCGCGAGCGCGGCGATTTCGGCGAGTCCTATGGCCAGACGATCAACCTGGGCCTGCGCATCCCTTTCGGCGGCGGTGCACGGCAGGACGCCAAGCGGGCGGCGGCACGCGCCGACCTGGCCGAAGCGCAGGCCCTGCTCGCGCTCGAGCGCGAGCGCCTCGAGGCCGAGCAGGGCGCGGTGCGTGCGCGCGTCGACGCGGCCCGCACCCAGCTCGCCGCGGCCGAGCGCCGCGCCATGCTGGCGCGCGAGTCGCGCGGTTTCTTCGACAAGGCCTTCCGCCTCGGCGAGGCCGACCTGCCGACGCGCCTGCGCATCGAGGCCGAGTCCGCCGACGCGGACCGGCAGGCGGCGCGCAGCCGCATCGAACTCGCCGCCGCCGTCTCCGCCTGGCGCCAGGCGCTCGGCCTGCTGCCGCAGTGAGCCCCCGACCGAACCCCTTCGAGACCCCATGATGCAAGTGACGCACTTCCTGGCTGCGCTGCGCCTCGCGGCCGTCCTCCTCGCCCCGGGCTTCGCCTGGGCCGCCGGCGGCGACCAGGGCCATGACCACGGCGAGGCCGCGCCGGCCGCGACCGCCCCGGTGATCACCGCCACCTCCGGGAGCTTCGAGCTCGTCGGCCGCCTGAAGGCCGGCGAGCTGTCGATCCACATCGACCGCGCCGACACCAACGCGCCGGTGCTGGACGCGCAGCTCGGCCTGGAGTCCGACGGCCGCCGCGCGAGCGCGACCTTCCACGCCGACCAGGGCGACTACGCGGTCGACGACGCGGCGATGCTGGCGCATCTGAAGACGCCGGGCGTCAAGGCGCTGGTCTTCACGCTGGTCGCCGGCGAGGAGCGTGAGCTGCTCAGCGGCGAGCTCGACGTCCCCGGGGAGGCGCCGGCCGACGCCGCGGCCCCTGGGCCTGCGTGGACGGCAGTCGCCGGCTGGGGCGCGGTCGCGCTGGCCGCGATCGCGGCGCTGGCCCTCGCGCGCCGGCGCCTGAACGCCGCGCGCGCTGCGCACCGGGAGGGGCGCATGAGGGCCCTGCGACGGCTGGGCGCGACGATGCTCGTGCTGGCGATGCTCGCACCGCCGGCCTGGGCCGGCGGCGACCACGGGCACGGCCACGATGCCCCGGCGGCCCCCGACGCCAGCGGCCCGCAGCGCCGGCCCGACGGCAGCGTCTTCCTGCCCAAGCCGGCGCAGCGCCAGCTCGGCGTGCGCACGCTGCCGACCGTGGTGGCCGAGTGGCCGCGTGCGGTCGAGCTCAACGCCAGGGTCGCGATGGACCCGAACGCCGGCGGGCAGGTGCAGCCGCTGAACGCCGGGCGCATCGAGCCCGGCCCGCGCGGCCTGCCCGAGCCCGGCCAGGCGGTGCGCAAGGGCGAACTGCTGGCCTATGTGCTGCCCTCGGCGGCAGCGCTGGAACGGGCCAGCCAGGCCGCCCAGCTCGCCGAGCTGCGCGCCGCCCAGGCGCTGGCCGACAAGCGCGTCGCGCGCCTGAGGGAGCTGGCCGACACCGTGCCGCGCAAGGACATCGAGGCGGCCGAGAGCGAGGCGCTGAGCCTCGCCGAGCGCATCGCCGCGCTCGGCGGCGGGCTCGCGACACGCGAGGCGCTGCTCGCGCCGGTGTCGGGCGTGATCGCCTCGGCGCACGTGGTCGCCGGCCAGGTGGTCGATGCACGCGAGCTGCTGTTCGAGATCGTCGATCCGGCGCGGCTGCGCATCGAGGCGCTGGCCTACGACGCCGCGCTGGCGGCCGACATCGGCAGCGCGACCCTGGCACTCGGCGGGCAGCGCGTCCCGCTGGCCTTCGTCGGCGCCGCGCGCAGCCTGCGCGAGCAGGCGCTGCCGCTGGTCTTCCGTGCCGAGGGCGAGGCACTGTCGGCGCTCGCGGTCGGCCAGCCGCTGCGCATCCACGTGCAGACCCGCTCCACGCTGAAGGGCATCGCGGTGCCGGTGGCTGCGCTGCTGAAGAACCCGGTCAACCAGACCATCGTCTGGGTCAAGGCCGCGCCGGAGCGTTTCGAGCCGCGCATCGTGACGGTCGAGCCGCTCGACGGCGTCCGCGCTGTCGTGACCTCGGGCCTCGCCGCGGGCGATCGCGTCGCCACCCAGGGTGCGACGTTGATCAACCAGCTTCGCTGAACGGGAGCCGCGATGTTCAAGTGGCTTCTCGACCACAGCCTCGCGAACCGGCTGCTGGTGCTCCTCTTCAGCGTCGTGCTGATGGCCTACGGTGCCTACACGCTGTCGCGCACGCCGGTGGACGTGTTCCCCGACCTCAACAAGCCGACCGTCACGGTCATGACCGAGGCCGGCGGCATGGCCGCCGAGGAGGTGGAGCAGCTCATCACCGTGCCGCTCGAGGCGACGATGAACGGCCTGCCCGGCGTCGAGTCGGTGCGCTCGGTGTCCTCGGCCGGCCTGGCCTTCCTCTACATCACCTTCGACTGGCACACCGACATCTACCGCGCCCGCCAGCTCGTCAGCGAACGGCTGGCGGCGATGGAGGAGGGCCTGGCCGAGGGCGTGCTGCCGCGCATGGGCCCGATCAGCTCGATCATGGGCGAGATCCTGCAGATCGCGATTCCCTTCGATCCGCAGGGCGCTGCCGACGGGCCGCCCCAAGGCGGCGCCGTGCCCCCTGGGGGGGTGGCGAGCGAGGCGAGCGTGGGGGCGCCAGGCCTCAGCCCGATGGCGGTGCGCGAGTACGCCGACTGGGTGCTGCGCCCGCGCCTGCTGTCGGTGCCCGGCGTCGCGCAGGTGATCCCGATCGGCGGCGAGGTGCGGCAGTTCCAGGTGCAGCCCGATACCGCGCGCATGGCCGCGCTGGGCATCACGCACGAGCAGCTGGAGCGCGCGCTGAAGGGCTACGCGGCCAACACCTCGGGCGGCTTCCTGGAGCTCAACGGCCGCGAGGTCCTGATCCGCCACCTGGGCCGCACCGCGAAGCTCGACGATCTGAAGCACCTGGCGCTGACGGCGAAGGACGGCCAGCCGATCCTGTTGTGCCAGATCGCCGAAGTGAGCTTCGCCGCCGCGCCCAAGCGCGGCGACGCCGGCTTCGAGGGCAAGCCGGCGGTGATCCTCGGCATCCAGAAGCAGCCGACCGCGGACACGATCGCGCTGACGACGGCGATCGAGGCCGCGCTCGAGGACCTGAAGACCGCGCTGCCGGCCGGCATGGAGGCACCGCGCGTCACCTTCCGCCAGGCCAGCTTCATCGAGGCCTCGATCACCACGCTGCAGGCCAAGCTGATCGGCGCCTCGGTGTTCGTCGCGGCGATCCTGTTCTTCTTCCTCGGCACGCTGCGGCCGACGGTGATCGCGCTGACGGCGATTCCCGTGTCGATCTTCATCACCGCGCTGGTGTTCCGCCACTTCGGCCTGTCGATCAACACGATGACGCTGGGCGGGCTGGCGATCGCGATCGGCGGCCTGGTCGATGACGCGGTGGTCGGCGTCGAAAACGTCTTGCGACGCCTCCAAGAGGCGGCGCGTGACGTTCCGGCGCAGGCTCACAGCGGCGCGGCCGAGATGAAGTCCGCGTCAGCGGACGGCCGAAGCCACAACGTGCCGCACCCGATCGAGCTCGTCGCGCGCGCCACGATGGAAGTGCGCTCGGCGATCCTCTACGCGACGGTGATCATCGTGCTGGTCTTCATCCCGCTGTTCGCGCTGCCGGGGCTGGAGGGCAGGCTCTTCGTGCCGCTGGGCATCGCCTTCATCGTCTCGACGCTGGCCTCGCTGCTGGTGTCGGTGACGGTCACGCCGGTGCTGGGTTTCTACCTGCTGCCGCGCATCAAGACCCTCGAGCATGGCGACACCCGGGTGCTGGCCTGGCTGAAGGCGCGCTACCGCGGTGCGTTGCAGCGCGTGCTGGAGCGGCCGAAGGCCGCGCTGGCCGCGGCCGGCGTCGCGGTCGTCGCGGCCGCGGCCGTGGTGCCCTTCTTCCCGACCACCTTCCTGCCGCCCTTCAACGAGGGCACGCTGCTGGTCGGCCTGCGCCTGAACCCTGGCGTGACGCTGGGCGAGACCAGCGCGCTGGCGCGCCAGGCCGAGCGGCTGATCAGCCAGGTGCCCGAGGTCACGCACGTCGGCCGGCGCAGCGGCCGCGCCGAGCTCGACGAGCATGCCGAGGGCGTGCATGTCAGCGAGCTCGACGTGGGGCTGCAGCCCACCGCCGAGCTGAGCCGATCGATGGACGAGATCAAGGCCGACATCCGCGCGCGCCTCGCCAACCTGCCGGTTGCGCTGGAGATCGGCCAGCCGATTTCGCACCGCATCGACCACATGCTCTCGGGCGTGCGCTCGCAGATCGCGATCAAGATCGTCGGCGAGGACCTGGACGCGCTGCGCGGCCAGGCCGATGCGCTGCGCGCCCGGCTCGCCGCGATCCCCGGCCTGGCCGACCTGCAGGTCGAGAAGCAGGTGCTCGCGCCGCAGATCATGGTGCGCATCGACCACGCCGCCGCGGCGCAGTACGGCGTGCCGGCGCCGCAGGTGCTGGCCACGCTGCAGGCGCTGGTCGAAGGCGAGAGGGTGACGCAGATCGTCGAGGGCGGACGGCGCTTCGCGCTGGTCCTGCGGCTGCCGGAATCGGCGCGCTCGCCCGAGGGCCTGGCCAACGTGCTGATCGAGACGCCGAGCGGCCGCGTGCCGCTGTCCAGGCTCGCGACGATCGAGGAGGGCGACGGCCCCAACCAGATCAGCCGCGACGACGGCAAGCGCCGCATCGTGCTGTCGGCCAACGCCTCGGGGCGCGCCCTGTCGGAGGTCGTCGCCGACATCCGCCGCGTGGTCGCGGACACGACGTTGCCCGAGGGCTACTTCATCACCCTCGGCGGCCAGTTCCAGGCCCAGGAGGAGGCCTCGCGCCTGGTCGGCCTGCTGTCCATCGTGTCGCTCGCGCTGATGTTCGCGGTGCTCTACAGCCGCTACCAGTCCGCCGTGCTGTCCGCGCTGATCATGGCCAACATCCCGCTCGCGCTGGTCGGCGCGGTGATCGGGCTGTGGCTGTCGGGTCAGCCGCTGTCGGTGGCCGCGCTGGTGGGCTTCATCACGCTGGCCGGCATCTCGGTGCGCAACGGCATCCTGAAGGTCAGCCATTACGTCAACCTGATGCGCTTCGAGGGCGAGGGCTTCGAGCAGCGCATGATCCTGCGCGGCTCGCTGGAACGGCTGAGCCCGGTGCTGATGACCGCGCTGGTCACCGCTTTCGCGCTGGCGCCGCTGTTGTTCGAGGCCGAGCAGCCCGGCACCGAGGTGCTGCACCCGGTGGCCGTGGTGATCTTCTCGGGCCTGATCAGCTCGACCCTGCTCGACACCTTCCTCACGCCGGCGATGTTCTGGCTCTTCGGCCGCCAGGCCGCCACGCGGTTGGTTGACCACCGCGAGGCCGGGGCGCTCTGATCGGCTCGACCTCCCTGTTCCAGCGACAGGACGCGCCATGAAGCGCCACCCCCGCGCCGTCGCTGTCGTGCGTGCCGCCAGCACAGCCCATGCCGCCGGCGACCATCACCGCGCCGGCGACGACCACCAGCCCCTGCACGGCGGCGGCGTCGCACTGGGGCGCTGGGGGAAGCTGGAGCGGATCGCGACGCCGACGCCGATCCCGCTCGAGCTGCGCGAGCACGGCCGGCCGACGCGTCGACGGCCCGCGCGAAGCTCACGCTGCTGAGCGGCAGCGAGAAGCCGGGGCGGGGCGCAGGAGTTCGTCGACTGCTTCTGCCGGCGCAGCGACGGAGACGTGCGAGAGGTGCCTCCCAGGCGCGGGTGGGTGATCGC
>DATMJX010000292.1:0-3238 GCA_035553715.1 Methylibium sp. | reverse complement strand
GGACACGGCCTTGCAGCTGCTGCGCGGCGCCGGCCGCGACCCCGGCGAGGGCCCGCGTGACGCCGCCTGGCTGCAGCGCGTGGTCGACGGGCTGTGCGAGCTCTCCAGCCGCGACGCACTGACCGGGATCGCCAACCGCCGCCATTTCGACCTCGTGCTCGAGCGCGAGTGCGACCGCGTCGCCCGCTCCGGCGAGGCGGCGCTGGTGCTGCTGCTCGACATCGACCATTTCAAGCGCGTCAACGACACCTACGGCCATGCCGTCGGCGACCTGGTGCTGCAGTCCGTCGCGGACTGCCTGCAGCGCTGCGTGCGCCCGATGGACACCGTGGCGCGCTGCGGCGGCGAGGAGTTCGCCGTCGTGCTGCCCAATTGCCCGCCGACCTTCGGCCGCACCGTCGCCGAGCGCGTGCGGCGGCGCGTGCAGGCGCTGTCCATCCCGATCGCCGGCGGCGACGCGCTGCAGATCACCATCAGCATCGGCGGCGCCTTCGCGCCGCCCTGGGTGCGCTCGTCGGCGCGGTTGTGGACCGAGCGCGCCGACGCGCAGCTCTACCGCGCCAAGGCCGAGGGCCGCAACCGCATCTGCCTCGAGCCGCAGGCCGTCTCCCTGGTCAGTGCGGAGGAGAAGGGGCTGCTGTTCGCCTCCAGCGCGCTGACACCCCTCGACGTCGAGGCCGCCGTTTCTCACCCCGAGCCGACATGACCGCCTCGCTTCCCGACCTCGCCGCGCGCGCCCGCATCCTCGCCGTCACCAGCGGCAAGGGCGGCGTGGGCAAGACCTTCATCTCGGCCAACCTCGCCGCGGCGCTGGCACGGCGCGGCCTCAAGGTGCTCGTGCTCGACGCCGACCTCGGGCTTGCCAACCTCGACGTGGTGCTGAACCTGCATCCCAAGGTCACGCTGCACGACGTGTTCACCGGCCAGGCCGAGCTCGAGCAGGCCGTGCTGCCGGCGCCGGGCGGCTTCTCGGTGCTGCTGGCCGGCTCGGGCCTGGTCGAGTACTCGCGGCTGACGCCCGAGGTGCGCGAGCAGCTGCTCGCGGTGATCGAGCAGGTCGCGCCGCGCTACGACATCGTGCTGCTCGACACCGGCGCGGGCATCTCGGACGTGGTGCTGTACACCGTCTCGCTGGCCGGCGAGGTGCTGGTCGTCGTGACGCCGGAGCCGACGTCGATGACCGACGCCTACGCGACCATCAAGGTGCTCGCGACCCAGCAGGAGCGGCGCGAGCTGCGCCTGGTCGTCAACCAGGTGCCGCGCGCCGGCGACGGCAAGGGAGTGGCGGTGCAGCTCCAGCAGGTCGTCGACCGCTTCGTCGCGCCCAGCGTGGGCGCGCCGGTGAAGCTCGGCCTGCTCGGCGACGTGCCGCTCGATCCGGCGGTGCGCGAGGCGGTCAAGAAGCGCCAGCTCATCGTCGAGAGCCTGCCCGGCACCGCCGCGGCGCAGGCGATCGCGGCGCTCGCCGCCCGGCTCAATCCCTGATCTGCCGCAAGCCTGATGGCGGATGGCCGGGCGCGGCGCGCGCAGGCGCCGCTATGCTCGCGCCATGTCCTCTCCCGCTGATCTGCAAGAACCCACGCCGGCGACGCCCTACGAGTGGGTCGGCGGCGAGGCCGCCGTGCGCGCCCTCGTCGATCGCTTCTACGACCTGATGGACCTCGAACCCGCCTACGCGGAGCTGCGCGCGCTGCACCCGAGCGCGCTGGAAGGCTCGCGCGACAAGCTGTTCTGGTTCCTCAGCGGCTGGCTCGGCGGGCCCGACCTGTACCAGCAGCGCTTCGGTCACCCGCGCCTGCGCGCGCGCCACCTGCCCTATTCGATCGGCGTGCGCGAGCGCGACCAGTGGATGGCCTGCATGACCCAGGCGATGGAGCAGTGCGACCTCGATCCGCTGCTGGTCACGCGGCTCAAGGCCTCGTTCGCCAACACCGCGGACTGGATGAGGAACCGGGGCGTGTAGCCCCGCTGGCGCTCCGTCCGCTGCGCGCGGACTTCGCCGTCCTCCCGCCTGCGGCCGCGGCCGCTCGACGGGCTCGGCGCATGCGCCTCGAAAGCCCCGTCTCGTCCTCCCCGGGGGAGGGTTCCGGTCAGGCTGACGAAGACGCGCCGCCGTCGAGCAGCACCACCAGCGCGCCCGCGCCGCCCTCGCTGCCGCGCGCCTGCGCGAAGGCCAGCACCTCGGCGCGCTGCACCAGCCAGCTCAGCACCTTGCCCTTGAGCACGGCGCGCCGGCCCGGCGAGCCGTTGCCCTTGCCGTGCACCACGCGCACGCAGCGCAGACCGTGGCGCTGGGCCTCGCGCAGGAAGCTGCCGAGGCGCTCGCGCGCGGCGTCGCGGCGCAGGCCGTGCAGGTCGACTTGCGCCTGGATCGACCAGCCGCCGCGGCGCAGCTTGTGCACGACCTCCAGGCCGATGCCAGGACGGCGCCAGGACAGCGCCTCGTCGGTGTCGAGCAGGGTCTCGACGTCGAAGTCGTCCGACAGCGCCTCGCGCAGCACCGCCTGCTCGTCGAGCAGGCGCTGGCGCGGCACCGGGGCCGGGCGCGGGCGCGACGGCGTGGCCCGGTGGGTGGGTTTGAGCGGCACGACCGGCCCGACGCTGAGCGCGAACAGCTCGCGCTCGCGCCGTGCCGCGGCCTCGCGTTCGCGCTGCGCGGCGATCGCCTCGGCCTGGGCGCGCTGCGCCTCCTCGAGGTGGCGCCTCAAGGCCTTCAGGTCCTGCAGCCGGCTCAGGCGCAGCGGCGCGTTCACAGCAGACCCCGTTCGGCGAAGGAGACCACCGCGCCGCGGCCGACCACCATATGGTCCAGCACGCGCACGTCCACCAGCGCCAACGCGGCCTTCAGCGTCTGCGTCAGTGCCTCGTCGGCGCGCGAGGGCTCGGCCACGCCCGAGGGGTGGTTGTGGGCCAGGATGGCCGCGCCGGCGTTCAGCGCCAGCGCGCGCTTGACCACCTCGCGCGGGTGCACCGCGGTGTGCTGCAGCGTGCCGCGAAACAGCGGCTCGAAGGCCAGCAGGCGGTGCTGGGCGTCGAGGAAGAGCGCGCCGAAGACCTCGTGCGGCTGGTGCGCGAGCTGCAGCTGCAGGTAGTCCTTGACCGCCTGCGGCGAGTCGAACACCGGCGCGGCGGCGAGCTGCGCGCTCAGCGTGCGCCGCGCGATCTCGAGCACCGCCGCCAGCTCGGCGCGCTTGGCCGGCCCCAGGCCCTTGACGCGCGCCAGCGCCCCGGCCTCGGC
>DATMJX010000291.1:0-20856 GCA_035553715.1 Methylibium sp. | reverse complement strand
GTGCCACACCGATCAGGAAGACGCGCTTGCGCCCATGCGTGTCGGCCAGGCCACCCGCGGGAATCAGCATCGTGGCGTACACCACCGTATAGGCGTTCAGCACCCATGACAGGTCGGCCGCAGAAGCGTCGGCAAAGGCATGCCGCAGGGGATCAAAGGCCGCGAACAGCATCGTCGTGTCGAGCGACACCAGGAAGGTGGCGATGCTGGCGACCCAGAACACGGGCCACGGCGAGACGGGTGTGGATGCGCGCGGTGCCGGGGTGTCGACGGCGGCGCTCATGTTCAGTCCCGCGCCTGCAGGTACACGCCGGGCTGCGCCGACAGGCCGAGCTTGACCTGCTGCGTCATCTCATCGGCCAACACCTCATCGGCGCCGGCCTCGAGCGCGTCGAACGCCCGGGCGACGATGTCCTCCGGCGTCGACTTGGGGCTGGCGATGCCCTGGGTCATGTCGGTGTCGACAAAGGCCATGTGCAGGGTCAGCACCTGGGTCTTCTGGCCCCGCAGTTCGTTGCGCAGGCCGTTGCTAAGGCTCCATGTGGCCGACTTCGTCACCGCGTACGCGGCCAGCGCCGGCATGGTGATCCAGCTGGCGACGGAAGCCACGTTGAGCAGCGCGCCGCCGCCATTGGCGGCCAGGACCGGCGCGAACGCACGGCCAATGCGCAACACGCCGAAGACGTTGGTCTCCAGCTGCTGGCGCAAGCTGGCTTCGGCATCCGGAGACAGAAGGCCACTGAACTGGGCGATGCCGGCGTTGTTGATGACCACCGTCGCGTCGCCGGCCGCCGCGACGGCGGCGGCGATGTCGGCGGGCGAGTTCACATCGAGCTGGATCGGCGTGACGCCGGGCAGCGTGACGCTCTTCGGGTCGCGTGCACCGGCGTAGACCTTGCGCGCCCCGCGCGCCAAGGCCGCCTTGGCGAAGGCAAGTCCGATGCCGCGATTGGCGCCGGTGATGAGGACGGTGGCGTTGTCGAGTTTCATGATGCTCCTTTAAATGATGGTCGTCATATTTGCCGACGCGCAAGAGCGCAACGGCGGCTTCTACCGGCGCCTCAGGCGTCGTACTGCTGGATCAGGCTGGCCCGCACGTTCGCCAGCCAGGCTCTGCCCGCTTTGCCCTGGAGCGTGCGCGCCAGTTGCAGCGTGCCGACCAGGGTGGCTGCGATCACTTGGGCCTGCGCCGGGTCGGCATCGGCGGGAAGGGTGCGGCGGACCAGTTCAACCAAGCCCAACACGCGGCCCCGGGCGGCGCTGGCGACCTCTTCGGCCTGGCGCGGGATTTCGGACGCCAGCGCGGCCACCATGCAACCGCACTCGATATTCTCGAGTTGGGCATCAGCCAGATAGGTGTGCACCAGCGCCGAGAACGGACTCATCCCTTGGGCCTGCGCCTCACGCAGCCGCTCCGAGAGCACGGCCCCGGTGTCGCGACCGGCACGCTGCGTGGCCTCGGCCAACAGAGCATCGCGGGATGCGAAGTGGGCGTAGAAGCCGCCATGCGTCAGGCCAGCTTCTTTCATGATGGTGGCCAGACCGACCCCGTCGTAGCCTGCGCGGCGAATGGCCCGAGCCGCCACATCCAGGATGCGGTCGTGGGTCAGTTCTTTGCGGCTGATGGGCGAGGGCATGATGGTCCAAATATTACGACCATCATATTTGCTTGTCAACTGCGGGCGACAGGCTGCTTTTGTGGAAGGTGGCTGGCCGCTATGGGTCGGGTTCAGTCGGTCGTCCCGGGCAGAAGCGGTCATGGACTGGGCGCCGAACGCCGAGTCCGAGGACTACGGCCGCTGTCGCTTGGGAAGCAGGCGTTCGCGCGCCGCGCTGTCGCCATGATCAGTGACCGCCTTGTGGCAGTGAGCGGACGTTCGACCTGTATCGGCGACAGACCGCAACCGCTGCGGAGTTGCCCTTAGAAACCCGTAACCGGCTTCGAGCCGATGTGCCACTTCGAGCCCCGCGTCGGAGCCTAGTTCGTGGGATAAATCCGGGGATAAATTCGGGGAACATGGGTGATCAGTGGGGGTGCTCTTCATAGGAGAAGAGTCCCCTCCGGACGCCCAGAGTTCCCCGGGCGCTTGGGTTCGAGTCCCATCAGCCACCCCACCAAATAAAAACGAAGGCCCCGCATCGCGGGGCCTTCGTCGTTTGGGCAGCGCTCTCAGCGCCGCTGGTATTGACGATCACCGAACAAGGCTTGGCGCGCCGCGTCGTCGGTCAGCGGCTTGCGCCGGTCGGCCAGCACGGCGATGCCACGCTGCACTGCTGGGCGCCCGGCGATCTCGTCGAACCAGCCCTTCAGGTGCGGGTAGTCGTTCCAGTCGATGCCTTGGTTCTTCCACGAGCGCAGCCAGGGAAACACGGCGATATCGGCAATACCGTACTCGGTTCCACCGAGATATCGCGAGCGCGCCAGGCGCGTGTCCATCACGCCATACAGGCGCTTGGCCTCGTTGGTGTAGCGCTCGATCGCATACGGGATCTTCTCGGGCGCGTAGATGCGGAAGTGATGAGCCTGGCCCAGCATCGGGCCGACGCCGCCCATCTGGAACATCAGCCACTGCAGCACCTCCCAGCGAGCGCGCAGGTCGAGCGGCAGAAAGCGACCCGTCTTGGCGGCGAGGTAGAGCAGGATCGCGCCGGACTCGAACAGCGAGATTGGCTGGCCGTCGGGGCCGTCCGGGTCGACGATCGCCGGGATCTTGTGGTTCGGGCTGATCGCGAGGAACTCGGGGGCGAACTGCTCGCCGGCGCCGATGTCCACCGCGTTCACGCGGTAGTCGAGGCCGCACTCCTCAAGCATGATGTGAACCTTGTGGCCGTTGGGCGTGGCCCAGGAATACACTTGGATAGTCACCTCGTCGCTCCTTGCCTTGAACGGCACCGTGGTCGCGCGGTACGCCGGACCACTCTAGTCGAACGCACGAACTCATGCTCGAGTCCCTGAAACGCTGGATCGGTGGTGGCCGTGCCGGCCCCGACCCGCGCGTGCTTCAGGCCTGGGCCCGCGAGCGCGGCTTGGCGGTCAAGCGCGTGCGTGACGACGACGGCGTGGTCGTCGAGGGCATGATGCACGGCACGCCGTGGCGCATGGAGTGGGGGCCGCCGCAGCGCGCCTACATTCTCGAACGCGAGTTGCGCCTGCGCATGGATCTCGGCCTGCCGCCGACGCTCCAGATGCTGGTGACCTCGCGTGCGCTGGCCGAGGAACTGGAGCAGTCGGCCTACGCTCTGTTCACGCAAGACATGCAGACCCGCATCGACTCCGGCATGCCCGAAGAGATGCGCTGGCTCGCGATGTTCCCGAAGACCCAGCTTGCCGCGATGAAGCCCCTGCGGCAGCGCTTCTCGGCCGTGGCCGCGGCGCCCGAGCCCCTGGCGGCCTGGATTGACGGCGAGCTCGCGCAGCAGCTCGACGCGGCGGCGCGCGGCTGGTTGACGCAGGACGAGCCGATGGTGCTGATGACGCTGCGCGGGCGGCTCTATCTGCGCATCGAGTCCGTGCAACCCGATGTGGCCCTGCTTGATGGCGCGTTGGCGCTGTTCGAGGCGGCGGCACAGCGTGCCCTGATCGCCGCGGAGGGGGCGGCGCACGCCGGCCAGTGGCCGCATACCAGCTCGACGGCCTGGGGCAACGACCTCGCCTCGGGCTACCCGGGCAGCGCGACCGACGACAGCGGCTCGCGCTGAGTCGCGTCGAGACGCAGCGGCGCCCTCGTGGCGGCGGTCGCTCAGCGCTGCGCGATCGCGAGGAGCTTGTCGCGCGACAGCAGCACCAGCCGGGTCGATTCGACGCGCAGCGTGCCGTCGCGCTCCAGGGCTTTGAGCTCCTGATTGACGCGCTGGCGCGAGGCGCCGAGCAGCTGCGCCAGATCCTCCTGCGCAAGCTGCAGCCCGATGCGGACCTCGGTGCCCTCGGCAATGCCGTAGCTGCGCGCGAGCAGCAGCAGCTGCTTGGCCAGTCGCGCCGCCAGCGGCAGCGTGTTCAGGTCCTCGATCATGTCGAACATCAGGCGCAGCCGGCGGCACTGCAGGCGCAGCAAGGCGTCGTAGAGCTCGACATGGCCTTCCAGCAGCGCACGGAAGTCGGGTTTGCCGACGATCAGCAGTGTGGTCTCGCCGTGCGCGCTCGCGTCGTGGGTGCGCGGGAGCCCGTCGAACAGCGCGACATCGCCAAACCAGGTGCCGGGCTCGGCGTAGGTCAGCGTGATCGGCTTGCCGGTGAGGGAGACCGAACCGATGCGCACCGCCCCCTTGGCGACGCCGCACCATTCGTCGGCCGTCGCGCCGCGCACGCTGACCAGGCCGCCGTCGGGCAGCCGGCGGACCTGGGCACGCGCCAGGATGTCGGCACGCAGCGGCGCCGACAGCTTGCCGAACCAGGCGCCATGCTCGACGCTGCGCTGTTCCTGGGCGGTCAGATCGGGGTGCGGCATGGGGACCTTCGAATCAAGGCGGCGGCTTCAGGCGCGGCAGCGAGGCGAGTCGCCGCCGCGCCGCCTGGCCGTGCGTGACGAACCATCGCTGCGGCTGCGTCCGGCTGCGCGAGGCCGGTCCAAGTGGGCACTGTGCGCCGCAGTGTGGAAGGGGCACGTTTGGAGTGTGTCATGCAGGCATCGTCGCCGGCTGACATCCGTTTACTTCATGCTAGAGTGCCCCGGCCTCGATTCCAGACCCAGCATGACCTTTCACGTGCGCCCCCTGTTGCTCGGCATCGCTCTCAGCGGCTTCGGACAGGTGGCTTGGGGCTTGGGCTTCGGGTCGCTGCCGACCTCGGCCACGCTGGGGCAGACGCTGGATCTGCGCATTCCGCTGCGGCTCGAGGCGGGCGAAGATGTGCCGCCCGAGTGCGTGAGCGCCGAGGTTCGCTTCGGCGATGTCTTGCAGCAGCGAGGCACCACGAGCGCCTTGCTCGAGCCGGCCCTGCCGGGCGCGCGCGAGCGCATGGTGCGTGTCGTCACCACCACCCGCATCGACGAGCCGGTCGTCGCGGTCGAAGTGTCGGCCGGCTGTGCCGCGCGGGTGATACGGCGCTTCACGCTGTTCGCCGATCCTCCGCTGTACACGGCCCCCACCGTGAGCGTCGCAGGGGACGCGCCGGCAGAGCCGGAGGCGGCGGTGCCCGTGTCCGAGCCGGCGGCGCCAGCCGCCTCCGAACTTGCGCCGCCGTCGAGCGGTGAGGCACTCAGCAAGGCCACGCCCCGGCCGGTGAAGAAGCGTCGTCCGCGCCCGAGCACGGCGGCGCCTGCGCGTGCCTCGATCGCGGCGCCCCCCGCTCCGCGGGCGCCGTTGACGGCACCGGCGACGCCCTCGGGCGCCGCTGTGAGCTCGCAACTCAAGCTCGCGACCCTGGAGCAGGGGGCGATCCTGAGTGCCGCGGCTGCCAGTGCGGCGGCCCAGGATATTGCGGCGGCCGAGGCGGCGGCCAGTGCCGCCAGCGCAGCGGCCGCTGCCGCGAGCGCTCGCGCCGCCGAAGCGGAAGCGTCGGGCGCACGAACGCGCGCCGAGCTCGATCAGGCGCAGCAGACCATCAATGAGCTCAAGGCGCGCCTGCAGCAGGCCGATGCGCCGCGCTCGGACTCGGCCATGGTCTACGGGCTGGGCGGGCTGACGCTGCTGCTCCTCGGCTTGCTGATCTGGATGTGGCGTCAGCGCGAGCAGGAGCGCGAGGCCAGCGCCTGGCTCGAGCAGGCGGCGGCCAGCAGCCCACGTCCGGGCACGCCCGAAGGCGACGCGGCAACCGCCGAGGCGATGGCTTTCGCGCCCGCGCCGTCGGCGCCGGTGCCGCTGTCGCGCCCGATGGGCTTTGATGACACTCAGGCCGCCTCGCGCACCGGCCTGGCTTCGCGCCCCGGTGGCCTCGGTCCGGTGTCGGCGCCGGCGCCCCTGATGGCCGAGCGTCGCGAAGTCTCGGTCGAGGAACTGATCGACCTCGAGCAGCAGGCCGAGTTCTTCATCGTGCTCGGCCAGGACGAGGCGGCGATCGACCTGCTGATGGGGCACCTGCGCAGTACCTCGGACACCAGCCCGCTGCCTTACCTGAAGCTGCTCGAGATCTGCAAGCGCCGCGGCGATCGCAAGGAATACGAGCGGCTGCGCGATCGTTTCAACAGCCGCTTCGCAGCGCGTGCGCCGGAGTGGGAGACCGACTTGCAGGGGGGCCTGACGCTGGAGGACTACCCGGCGGTCGTCGGGCGTCTGCAGAGCCTGTGGTCGCAGCCCAAGCGTGCGATGGAGGTGCTGCAGGCCACGCTGCTGCGCGAGCCCTCCGATGCGGATCTGCAGGCCGACAGCTTCGACCTGCCGGCCTACCGCGAGCTGATGATGCTGTATTCGGTCGCGCGCGACCTCTCGGAGAGCGATGCGACCGACGGTGTCGACACGGTCGACCTGCTGCTGCCGCTCGAGGATATCGGCACGACGGCGCCGCCGGCGGTGTTCGAACGACTGATCGCGACCACCTCGCTCGAGGCCCAGGCGTCGGCGTTCAAGCCGCTCGAGATCGATCTGCCGCTGGACGAGCCGCCGTCCGATCCGCCGACCCGACGCTGAGTCTCACAGCCGCGCGCGCAGCCGCGAGAGCGCCTCGTCCAGCGTCGTCTCGCGCTTGGCATAGCAGAAGCGCACGATGCGCTGCTCGAAGCCGTCCGCATAGAAGGCCGACAGCGGGATCGCCGCAACGCCGGCCTCGACGGTGAGCCAGCGGCAGAAGTCGAGTTCGCTGCGCTCGCGGTGCGCCTCGAGGGCCGAGTAGTCGACGCACTGGAAATAGCTGCCTTCGCTCGGCAGCAAGCGCAGGCATGTGCCGGCCAGGCCAGTGCGGAAACGATCGCGCTTGGCCGCATAGAAGTCCGGCAGGCCGAGGTAGGGGGCCGGGTCCGCCAGGTAGCTCGCGAGACCATGCTGTACCGGCGTGTTGACGGTGAACACGTTGAACTGGTGGACCTTGCGGAACTCGGCCATCAGCGGTGCCGGTGCGCACGCATAGCCGACCTTCCAGCCAGTCACATGGAAGGTCTTGCCGAAGCTCGACACCAGCACGCTGCGCGCCGCCAGCGCCGGGTGACGGGCGACGCTCTGGTGCGGCGCACCGTCGTAGACCATGTGCTCGTAGACCTCGTCCGCGAGCAGCAGGATGTCGGTCGGTGCCAGCAGCGCGGCCAGGCGCTGCATCTCGGCCTCGGTCCAGGCGGTGGCACTCGGGTTGTGTGGCGTGTTGACGATCAGGAGCCGGGTGCGCGGCGTCAGCGCCGCGGCGAGGCGCTCGAAGTCGGGGCGGAAGCTGCCAGGCGTCAGGGGGACGCGCACGACGCGGCCGCCGGCGAGCTCGATGTTCGGACCGTAGCTGTCGTAGCAGGGCTCGAGCACGACGACCTCGTCGCCCGGGTGGACCAGTGCCAGGATCGCGGTCAGGATCGCCTGCGTCGCGCCGGCGGTGATCGTGATCTCGCTGCCCGGGTCGTAGCGGTGGCCGTACTGTGCCGCGAGCTTGGCGGCCACCGCCTCGCGCAGCGCGACGACGCCGGCCATCGGCGGGTACTGGTTGTGGCCGGCGCGCATGGCCTGTGCGACCGCCTCGACGAGCCGCGGATCGCAGTCGAAGTCCGGGAAGCCCTGGCCGAGGTTGACCGCTGCATGCTCCTGCGCCAGCGCCGACATCACGGTGAAGATCGTCGTGCCGACTTGCGGCAGGCGGCTGGGCGGCAGCGGAGTGCGCGGGGTGTTCATCGGCTGGGGCTCAGCGCAGCACCGGATCCGGGTGGCCGGCCATCGCGCGATCGACGACGGCGCGCGTGAGCTTGGGCGAGAGCAGCTCGGCGAAGCCATAGACGAAGTGGCGCAGGTAGGCGCCGCGCTTGAAGGCCAGCCGTGCGACGTTGTTGCCGAACAGCGTGCCGGCCGGCCGAACGACCAGATCGCCGCCGGGCGCGCAGGCCGGGTCCTCGCGCACGGCCATCTCCGCGACGATGCCGACGCCCAGACCCAGCCGCACGTAGGTCTTGATCACGTCCGAGTCGATCGCCTCCAGCACCACATTGGGCACCAGCCCCTGCGCCGCGAAGGCCCCGTCGATCTTGGTGCGGCCGGTGAACGAGGGGTGGTAGGTGATCAGCGGCTCGTGCGCGAGCTGCTCGAGGGAGAGGCGCTCCAGCGCCGCCAGCGGGTGGCCGGCCGGCATCACCACCACATGCTGCCAGTCGTAGCAGGGCAGCGTGACCAGCGCCTCAAAGGCCGACAGCGACTCGGTCGCCAGCCCGATCTCGGCAGTCTCGTCGATGAGCATCTGGGCCACCTGCTCGGGTGTCCCCTGGTGCAGGCTGATCGCGACCTTGGGATGGCGCTTGCGCAGCGCTGCCACCGGCCCCGGCAGCACGTAGCGCGCCTGGGTATGGGTGGTCGCGATCGACAGCGTGCCCGCGTCCTGCTGGCTGAACTCCTCGCCGATGCGCTTGAGGTTGCCGACCTCGCGCATGATGGTCTCGATCGCGGCGATCACCTGCCGGCCCGGCTCGGTGATGCGCTTGAGGCGCTTGCCGTGGCGCGCGAAGATGTCGATGCCGAGTTCGGCCTCGAGCTCGAGGATGGCCTTCGAGATGCCGGGCTGCGAGGTGTGCAGCGCCTTGGCAGTCTCCGTCAGGTTGAGCTGGCGGCGCACCGCCTCCTGGACGAAGCGGAACTGGTGCAGGTTCATGGCGTGCTGCTCGGGAGGATCGGGGCAGCCGCCGCGTCGGCAAGCGCGGCGATCACGCCCGGGTGTTCGCCGACCGCGCCAGCCAGCGTCACGCGCAGTCCCGGATGGGCGGTCTCGAGCATCTGCGCGAGCGCCGGGAGGTCCTTGCGCACATGACCGCCGGCACCGAGGAAGAGGGGCACCACGGTGATCGCGTCGCAGCCGGCAGCGGCCAGCTCGGCGCCGGCGGTCGCGAGGTCGGGGCTCATCAGCTCGAGAAAGGCCAATCGCACCTGTGCGTCGGGGCGCAGCGCGCGCACCCGCTCGGCGACCGCCTGGAAGGGGCGAGCCCAGTTCGGGTCGCGCGCACCATGGGCAAACAGCAGCACGCCGGGCCGGCCGCTCATGCGCATCCCCTTCGACGTGACCGGATCGGGGGGCTCACCGGTACCTCACCAGCCAGCTGAACGCCGCCATCGACAGCAGCAGGTAGAGCACGCTCGGTGCCGACGCCGCGATCCAGGGCGTCCAGTCGCGCAGCAGGCCGAGGTGGGTCGAGACGTTGTTCAGCAGCACGAAGCTGATGCCCAGCAGGATGCCGCCGAAAACCTTGACGCTGACGCCGCCGCCGCGTGCATGCAGGTAGGCGAAGGGCAGCGCAAGGCCGACCATCACCAGACAGGCCAGCGGGTACAGCGCCTTCTTCCAGAACTGGATCTGGTGGCGCTGGACCGCCTGCTCGTTGTCGGACAGGTGGCTGGTGTAGCGGTACAGGTCGATCGTCGACATGCTGTGCAGCGGGGCTACCGCGGCGGCCACGACGTCCGGCGTCAGCGTCGCCGGCCAGTCGAGCGCGGTGCGTGTCTCGTCGCTGGCGAGGCGCTCGTCGCCGTCCCAGCGCGTCATGAGCACCTCCTCGAGATGCCAGCCGGTGGCGTCGGCGGTGCCCCGGGCCGCGCGCACGCGGCGCAGCAACTGGCTGTCGGGGCCGAACTCGTAGATGTCGATGTCCTCCAGCCGCCCATTCGCGCCGACATGGCCGATGTGGATCGAGTCGACCCGCTCGCCGGCAGGCAGCTCCCCGGCGCCGGCCGCGCGACGGTCCTTCAGCCAGACGCTGGCGCGCCGGCCGCTGGGCCGGTCGGCGCGCTGGTACTTCAGCGCGCCCTTCATCGCCTCGCCATAGGCGCCGGTCTGCGGCGCCACATAGTCGCCGACGACGAAGGTCAGGGCCGCAAAGGCGCCGCCGAGCAGCGCGAGCATGCCGAGCGCGCGTGCCGGCCCGAGGCCGCCGGTGCGCAGGATCGTGAACTCGGAGGACTGCGCCAGTCTGGCGAGTGCGTAGGTCGCGCCGATCAGCACCGCGATCGGGAACAGCTCGTAGAAGTGCGAAGGCAGCTCGAGCAGGCAGTAGAGCACCGCGTGCTGCACCCGGAAGGCGCCGCGGCCGACGTCGCCGAGCTGGTCGACGAGGTCGATGAAGAAGAACAGTGCGAGGAAGGCGAGGGCGACGAACGCGACGGCCCCCAGGACCTCGACGTAGAGCAGGCGGCGGACGGTGCGCATCGCGGTCAGGCCCCAGCCGTGGCTGCGCGCGCCGGTGCGCGCTGCCGTCCGGCCAGCGACACCCCGCGCTCACGCCACCACAGCAGTGCCACCGCGAGCGCGAAGGTGCCCCCGTGCACCACCAGCAGCGTCGGCAGCATCGCGAGCTTGCCGCTCGCGACCCAGGCCTGGGTCAGCGTGAGCAGGTTGTAGTAGACGACGAAGGTCAGCAGCGCGAGCAGCAGGTTCCAGCTCCCGCCGCGTCGCGGGTTGCCGGCGGCCAGGCCGATGCCCAGCAGCACGAGGTTGATCCCACCGATCGCCAGGCCGATCCGCCAGGTCAGCTCGCCGAGGTGGCGCGACGTCGGCTGGGTCATCAGCGCCCAGGTGCTGCGGGCCTTCGGGGGCAGGTCATCGAGAACGCTGCGCGGCGCCTCGCCCGCCAGGATGCGGTAGGAGTCGAAGCGCGCGATGCGCTTCTCGCCGCTTGCGAAATCGAGGTCGTTGCGCTGGCCTCGCTCGAGCACCGCGTAGCGCTGGCCCTGGTCCATTTCGATGCGTCCGCTGCGCGCTGATGTGACGCTCTCGCCGCCGTCGCGGCGTTCGAGCACGAAGACGTTGTGCGCCAGCTGGCTCTCGCTGGTGTTGCGGTCGATGAAGAACACGCGGCGCCCGTCGCTGGAGCTCTGGAACTGGCCGGGCGCAACACGGGCGATGTCCGAGCGCTGCTCGTAGCGGAACTTGAGCTCCTCGATCTGGCGGTTGCCCCAGGGCCAGACGAACAGCGCCAGGACCGCGACCAGCACCAGCACCGGGCCGGCCAGCCGCAGCACCGGCCTGACGAAGCGCAGCAGCCCGACCCCGCTGGCGAACCAGATCACCATCTCGCTGTCACGGTACATGCGCGTGAGCGTGCCCACCACGGCGACGAACAGCGACAGGCTGATGATCGTCGGCAGGTGTTCGAGCGAGATGTAGCCCAGCAGCAGCACCACGTCCTGCGGCGCGATCGCGCCGCCCGCCGCCTGGCCAAGCGTGCGGATCAGGAACATCGTGATCACGATCGTCAGGACCACGATCAGCGTCGCCGCAAGGCTGCGGCCGAGGTCTCGGCGCAACGTCGAATCGAATAACATCATCGGACAACAAAACAGTCACTCATTATGGACTTCCGCACCCGAGTGCAGAGCGTGGATCAGCTCTCGCAGACGCCCACCGACGCGCTCGTCGTCGTGCTGCACGGCGACCTGAAGAAGCAGCAACTCGACGCGCCGCTCGCCGCGCTGCTCGCCGAGGCGGTCGCCGCGGGCGATCTGCAGGCCAAGGCGGGACGCCTGCTCTATGTGCACCGCCCGGCGGGCGTGAAGGCGCCGCGGCTCGCATTCAGCGTCGCCGCCGATGCGACGCCGAAGGCCTTCCGCGCGGCGGTGGGCGCGGCGTTCGGCGCGCTCAAGTCCTCCGGCGCCAAGCAGCTGGCGGTCGCCGCAGCCGGCGGTTCGCTCACCGAGGGCCATGCGGAGGCGCTGGTGACGGCGGCGGCCGATGCGGGCTATCTGTATCGCCACACCAAGCCCAGCGCCGGGCCGGCGCCGGCCTTCGCGGGCGTCACGCTCGTCGCGGGCAAGGAAGAGGCCAAGGCGGTGCGCGCCGGGCTTGCACGCGGCGAGGGCATCGCCGCCGGCGTGACGTTGGCGCGCGAATGCGCGAACCGACCGGGCAACCACTGCACGCCGGGTTTCCTGGCCAGCGAGGCACGCCGGCTCGCCAAAGCGCATGGCTTCAAGGTCCAGGTGCTCGAGCGCAAGGACTGCGAGAAGCTCGGCATGGGCGCCTTCCTCGCCGTCGCGCAGGGCTCCGACGAGCCGCTGAAGTTCATCGTGCTGCGCCACGACGGCGGGCCCAAGACGCAGGCGCCGGTGGTGCTGGTCGGCAAGGGCATCACCTTCGACACCGGCGGCATCTCGATCAAGCCCTCGGCCGAGATGGACGAGATGAAGTTCGACATGGGCGGCGCGGCCAGTGTGCTCGGCACCTTCCGCGCGCTCGGCGAGCTCCAACCCCGGCTCAACGTGATCGGACTGATCCCGACCTGCGAGAACATGCCCAGCGGCCGGGCCATCAAGCCAGGCGACGTGGTGACCTCGATGTCGGGCAAGACCATCGAGGTGCTCAACACCGATGCCGAGGGGCGGCTGATCCTGTGCGACGCGCTGACCTACGCCGAGCGCTTCAAGCCGGCGGCGGTGATCGACATCGCGACGCTGACCGGCGCCTGCGTGATCGCGCTCGGCGCGCACCGCTCCGGGCTGTTCAGCGCCGACGACACGCTCGCCGAGGCCCTGCTGGCCGCGGGGGCCGCGGGGCAGGATCCGGCCTGGCGCATGCCGCTGGACGACGAGTACGACGACGCCTTGAAGAGCAACTTCGCCGACATGGGCAATGTCGGCGGGCGGGCCGGTGGCGCGATCACCGCGGCGATGTTCCTGAAACGCTTCACCGCCAAATACCCCTGGGCCCACCTCGACATCGCCGGCACCGCCTGGAAGTCCGGCGCCGCCAAGGGCGCCACCGGCCGGCCGGTGGCGCTGCTGACCCACTACCTGCTGGCGCGCGCCGGCTGAGCCGCGCCCGCGCCGCACCGATGACCGAGGTGCAATTCCACACCGGGCTGGCCGATCCGCTGGCCTACGCCTGCCGTCTGCTGCGCAAGTCGCAGCGCAGTGGTGCGCAGGTCGTGGTGACGGGCGAGCCGGCCGCGCTCGACCGGCTCGACGTGCTGCTGTGGACCTTCGAGCCGCTCGAGTTCGTGCCGCATGCGCGGCTGCGGGCCGGTGCGGCATCGCCGGCACGGCTGGCCGCCACGCCGATCTGGCTGGCCGACACGCCCTCCGACGTGTCGCGGCACGAGGTGCTGGTCAATCTCGGCCCGGAGGTCAGCACCGGCTTCGAAAGCTTTGAGCGCTTGTTCGAGCTGGTCGGCAGCGGGCCGGACGAGGCCGGCGCCGGACGTCGCCGCTGGCAGCATCTGAAGGCGCGGGGCTATCCGGTCAAGCACGTGGAGGTCGGCGCATGAAGGGGGTCTCGCGCCCGCCGGTGCCGCGCCATGTGCCGACGCTGACCGAGGTGCTCGAGCCCGGCGGGCACCCCAGCGCGCCGGTAGCCATGCCGGTGGCTCCCGAAGAGGAGTTGCTGCGTCGCGTGATGGGCGAGTTGCACCGGCGTCTCGACGACACGCTCGAGCCGAGGCTGCGCGCGGCGATCGCGCCGGCCGTCGACGCGGTCGCCGGTGCGCTGCTGACCGAGGCCCGTGCCTTGCTTGATGAACTCTTGCACCAGGCGGTGCGCGAGGCGATCGCCAAGGAACTGGCGCGCCGCCGCGAGAGCCCGCCGCCCGGACCCTGAACCGCAATTCCCCTGAATCCCGCCCCAAGGAGCCCTCATGTTGAACAAGAAATCGATCATCACGCTCTCGATCGCCGCCGCGCTCGTGACCCTGGTGGGCGGCTGCGGCAAGAAGGAGGCTGCGGCGCCCGATGAGCTGATCGTCAGGATCGGTCACGTCGCACCGCTCAGCGGGCCCAGCGCGCACCTCGGCAAGGACAACGAGAACGGCGCCCGCATGGCGATCGACGAGCTCAACGCCAAGGCGATGACGATCGGTGGCAAGAAGGTGAAGTTCGAGCTCGTCGCGGAGGATGACGCGGCCGATCCCAAGCAGGGCACCGCGGTGGCGCAGAAGCTGGTCGATGCCAAGGTCAACGGCGTGATCGGCCACCTGAATTCGGGCACCAGCATCCCGGCCTCGCAGATCTACAGCGCTGCGGGCATCCCGCAGGTCTCGCCCTCGTCGACCAACCCGAAATACACCCGCCAGGGCTTCAAGACCACCTTCCGCGTGGTCGCCGACGACGTGCAGCTCGGCGGCACGCTGGGCCGCTATGCGCAGGGCGAGCTCAAGGGCCAGTCGATCGCGGTGATCGACGACCGCACCGCCTACGGCCAGGGGGTGGCCGACGAGTTCGAGAAAGGCGTCAAGGGCGCTGGTGGCACGGTGGTGGCGCGCGAGTTCACGACCGACAAGGCGCAGGAGTTCTCCTCGATCCTCTCTGGCATCAAGGCCAAGAACCCGGACGTGGTGTTCTTCGGCGGCATGGACGCGGTGGCCGGCCCGATGCTGCGCCAGCTCAAGCAGCTCGGCGTCAACGCCAAGTTCCTGGGGGGCGACGGCATCTGCACCAGCGATCTGCCCAAGCTGGCGGGCGGCACCGTCGACGACGGCCAGATCATCTGCGCCGAAGCCGGCGGCGTCGAGGGGGAGCAGAAGGTTGCGATGGACGAATTCCGCGCCCGCTACAAGGCCAAGTTCAACGACGAGGTCAAGCTCTACGCGCCCTATGTGTACGACGCGCTGATGGTCATGGCCGACGCGATGCTCAAGGCCAACTCCGCCGAGCCGGCCACCTACCTGCCGGTGCTCGCCAAGACCGAGGGCTACAAGGGCGTGACCGGCACGATCAGCTTCGACGAGAAGGGCGACATCAAGAACGGCGCGCTGACGCTCTTCACCTACAAGGGCGGCCAGCGCGAGCAGATCGCCGTGGTGCGCTGAGGCTCGAGCGGCAGCGGCGAGTCGCCGTTTAGAATGTCCGGCTCCGGAGAGATGGATGAGCGGTTTAAGTCGCACGCCTGGAAAGCGTGTGAGGGTTAACAGCCCTCCGCGGGTTCGAATCCCGCTCTCTCCGCCAGGAAGCTAGAAAAAGAACGGGCCCCTTGGGGCCCGTTTGTTTTTGGCACTGCTGCAGCGAGATCGAGTGGCGGGCGATCGCTTCACCCCCGCCGAGGCTCAGGCGCTGCGCGCACGTGGCGCACCAGGGCCCCGAGGTTCGCGACCTCGAGCGCGCCCAACCGCGTCGTGGTGCGCGCGCCGCAGGCACGCCTCGCTCATCAGCCCTTCGTCGCCTGCGGGCGCTGGATCAGAGCCATCGCGGTGCCGATCAGCGTCGAGACCTCGCCCATGTGGCCGGGCACGATCATGGTGTTGTTCTTCTGCGCGAGCTGGCCATAGGCCTCGACGGCCTTCTCGGCGACCTTGAGCTGCACGGCCTGCTCGCCGCCGGGCTCGCGGATCGCCGCAGCGACCTGGCGGATGGCAGCGGCCGTGGCCTCGGCCACCGCGACGATGGCCGCAGCCTGTCCCTGGGCGTTGTTGATCTCGGCCTGCTTCTCGCCTTCGGAGCGGGCGATGAAGGCCTCGCGCTCGCCGGTAGCGATGTTGATCTGCTCCTGGCGGCGGCCCTCGGAGGCGGCGATCAGCGCGCGTTTCTCGCGCTCGGCGGTGATCTGGGCCTGCATCGCGTGCAGGATCGCGGCCGGCGGCGTGAGGTCCTTGATCTCGTAGCGCAGCACCTTGACGCCCCAGTTCAGCGCCGCCTCGTCGAGCGCGTTGACGACCGCGGCGTTGATTGCATTGCGTTCCTCGAAGGTCTTGTCCAGCTCCATCTTGCCGATCACGCTGCGCAGCGTGGTCTGCGCGAGCTGGGTGATCGCGACGATGTAGTTCGAGGCACCGTAGCTGGCTCGCATCGCGTCGGTGACCTGGAAGTAGAGGATGCCGTCGACGGTGAGCTGGGTGTTGTCCTTGGTGATGCAGACCTGGCTGGGAACGTCCAGCGGGATCTCCTTGAGCGAGTGCTTGTAGGCCAGCCGGTCGATGAAGGGGACCAGGAAGTTCAGCCCCGGCGTGAGCGTGGCGTGGAAACGGCCGAGCCGCTCGACCACCCAGGCGTTCTGTTGCGGCACGACCTTGACCGAGCGGGCGATGAAGATCGCGGCGACGAACAGCAGGACGAGGGCGATGATTTCCATGGCAGGGCTGAGGGGTTGAGGGATGGCGGGCGGGGCGTCAGCGACCGAGCAGCAGGCGACTGCCCTCGATGGCGCGGATGGTGCACAGGCCAGGTGTCGGCGGCGTGTCCTCGCTCCAGCGGGCCGACCACTGCGCACCGCGGTAGCTGACCTGGGCGCTGCCGTCGCTGTTCCAGGAATCGACGCGGACTTGCTCGCCGATGTCGAGGTTGACGTCGCGGTTGGAGCGTGCCGGCTCGGCAGCGCGCTTGCGGCGCTGGCGCCGCAAGGCGACGACCGCCCCGCCCCCGACCACCGCTGCGGCGACCAGCTGGGCGGCCAGGCCAAGGCCGGCGTGGGCGCTCAGCGCCGCCGCCGCGAGGCCGAGTGCCAGCATCAGCAGGTAGAAGGTGCCCGTGCTCAGCTCTGCTGCGACCAGCAGCCCGCAACCGACCCACCACCACGTGGACGCGCTCCAATCCATGCCGTGTCCTCCGGCGCCCACCGGGGCGACCCGCGAATCAGTGTACGCGCCGGTGCCGCGTCATCGAGGCGCTGGCGCGATGGGTCTACACTGCGCGGCTTCTCGAGCGGTGCGACGCCGCCGGCAAGTGCCTTTCGGAGGCTATTTCGATGCTGCGTTTCCGCTTTCCCATCGTCATCATCGACGAGGACTACCGCTCCGAGAACACCTCGGGTCTGGGCATCCGCGCGCTGGCCGACGCGATCCAGAAGGAGGGCTTCGAGGTGCTCGGGGTCACCAGCTACGGTGATCTGGCCCAGTTCGCGCAGCAGCAAAGCCGCGCCAGCGCCTTCATCCTGTCGATCGACGACAACGAGTTCGTGCACGACGAGGACGTCGAGTTCGCTCCGGCGGTGCTGAGCCTGCGCCAGTTCATCACCGAGATCCGCCGCAAGAACCTCGAGATCCCGATCTACCTGTACGGCGAGACACGCACCTCGCAGCACGTGCCGAACGACATCCTGCGCGAGCTGCACGGCTTCATCCACATGTTCGAGGACACGCCGGAGTTCGTCGCTCGCCACATCATCCGCGAGGCCAGGAGCTACCTCGACGGGCTGGCGCCGCCGTTCTTCAAGGCGCTGATGGACTACGCGCAGGATGGCTCGTACTCGTGGCACTGCCCGGGGCATTCGGGTGGCGTGGCTTTCCTGAAGAGCCCGGTGGGCCAGATGTTCCACCAGTTCTTCGGCGAGAACATGCTGCGCGCCGACGTCTGCAATGCCGTCGACGAGCTCGGCCAGCTGCTCGATCACACCGGCCCGGTGGCGGCGAGCGAGCGCAACGCGGCGCGGATCTTCAACGCCGACCACTGCTTCTTCGTCACCAACGGCACCTCGACCAGCAACAAGATGGTCTGGCACCACACGGTGGCGCCGGACGACGTGGTGGTGGTCGACCGCAACTGCCACAAGTCGATCCTGCACGCGATCATCATGACCGGCGCGGTGCCGGTCTTCCTGCCGCCGACGCGCAACCACCTGGGCATCATCGGGCCGATCCCGAAGGCGGAGTTCGAGCCCGAGGCGATCAGGCGGCGCATCGCGGCGAACCCGCTGCTTGCGCATGTCGACCCGGCCACCGTGAAGCCACGCATCCTGACGCTGACGCAGAGCACCTACGACGGCGTGCTCTACAACACCGAGACGATCAAGGGCATGCTCGATGGCTGGATCGACACGGTGCACTTCGACGAGGCTTGGCTGCCGCACGCGGCCTTCCATAAGTTCTACGGCAACTACCACGCCATGGGCAAGCACCGCACGCGGCCCAAGCGCTCCCTCGTGTACGCGACCCAGAGCACGCACAAGCTGCTGGCGGGCATCAGCCAGGCCTCGCAGGTGCTGGTGCAGGACTCGCAGACGGTCAAGCTCGACCGGCACCTGTTCAACGAGGCCTACCTGATGCACACCTCGACGTCGCCGCAGTACTCGATCATCGCGAGCTGCGACGTCGCCGCGGCGATGATGGAGCCGCCCGGCGGCACCGCGCTGGTGGAGGAGAGCATCCAGGAGGCGCTCGACTTCCGCCGCGCAATGCGCAAGGTCGACAAGGAGTTCGGCAACAAGGACTGGTGGTTCAAGGTCTGGGGCCCGGACAAGCTGGCCGAGGATGGCATCGGCAAGCCTGACGACTGGATGATCAAGGCCGACGCCAAGTGGCACGGCTTCGGCAATCTCGCGTCGGGTTTCAACATGCTCGACCCGATCAAGAGCACGATCGTCACGCCGGGCCTGGACGTGACCGGCAAGTTCGCCAAGACCGGCATTCCGGCGGCGATCGTCACCAAGTTCCTGGCCGAGCACGGCGTGATCGTCGAGAAGACGGGCCTGTACTCGTTCTTCATCATGTTCACGATCGGCATCACGAAGGGCCGCTGGAACACGATGCTGACGGCGTTGCAGCAGTTCAAGGACGACTACGACAAGAACGCGCCGCTGTGGCGCATCCTGCCGGAGTTCTGCGCCGCCCACCCGCGCTACGAGCGCATGGGGCTGCGCGATCTGGCCCAGTCGATCCACGAGGCCTACGTGGCCGGCGACATCGCGCGCCTGACCACCGAGATGTACCTGTCGGACCTGCAGCCGGCGATGAAGCCGAGCGAGGCCTACGCCCACATCGCGCACCGCACGACCGAGCGCGTCGAGATCGAGGCGCTCGAGGGCCGCATCACGACCTCGCTGCTGACGCCTTATCCGCCGGGCATCCCGCTGCTGGTCCCGGGCGAGCGCTTCAACCGCAAGATCGTCGACTACCTTCGCTTCACGCGCGACTTCAACCGCCGTTTCCCCGGCTTCGACACCGACGTGCACGGCCTCGTCGAGGAAGAGCTCGACGAGGGTGGCAAGCGCTACTACGTGGACTGCGTCGCGGCCTGAGCCGCGACGGGCCGGCCGGGCGTGAGCCCGGTGCGGTTCAGGCGTCGGCCATGCCGCTGGCCACGCGGCTGAAGCCGGCGTCGACGTAGGTGATCTCGGCCGTGACGCCGGCCGCCAGGTCGCTGAGCAGGAAGGCCGCGACGTTGCCGACGTCGTCGATCGTCACATTGCGCTTGAGCGGCGCGTTTTGCTCGACGACGTCGAGGATCTTGCCGAAGCCCTTGATGCCCGAGGCCGCCAGTGTCTTGATCGGCCCGGCCGAGATGCCGTTGACGCGCACCCCCTTGCCGCCGAGGCTGGCGGCGAGATAGCGCACGCTGGCCTCGAGCGAGGCCTTGGCCAGGCCCATGGTGTTGTAGTTGGGCACGACGCGGTCGCTGCCCAGGTAGGTCAGCGTCAGCAGGGCCGCCTGGCTGGACAGCCGCGGTGCGGCCGCCTTGGCCATGGCCGGGAAGCTGTAGGAGGAGATGTCGTGGGCGATGCGGAAGGCCTCGCGCGACAGCCCGTCGAGGAAATCGCCGGCGATCGCCTCGCGCGGCGCGAAGCCGATCGAGTGGACGAAGCCGTCGAAGCTCGGCCAGGCCTCGCCGAGGCCGTCGAACATGGCCTGGATCTGGGCATCGTCGGCGACGTCGCAGTCGAAGATCAGCTCGGAGCCGAATTCCTGGGCGAATTCGGTGATGCGGCCCTTGAAGCGCTCACCAACATAGCTGAAGGCCAGCTCGGCGCCCTCGCGGTGACAGGCGCGGGCGATGCCATAGGCGATCGAGCGGTTGGACAAGAGGCCCGTGATGAGCAGGCGCTTGCCGGCGAGAAAGCCCATGGTGATCGGCTCCAGGTAGGGGTTCGGGAGCCCGAAATTCTGGCACGTGCGCCGCCGCCAGGCGGCTCTTGACACCCCCTTGGCTTGCCGTTAGGGCCCCGCCGGGCTACAATGCGCGCTTCGCTAGACCATGAATTGGGCAGGGGAATCCAGCCCTTTTTTTTTGGTCGCGTCACTTTGGAACCAGCAGCGCAGGACCGATCGGGGTGAATTGGCAGGCCACCGTGGAAAAGACCGTCGCCGGGCTCGGCTACGAGTTGGTGGAGTGCGAGCGCGGCTCGCAGGGATTGCTGCGCGTGACGATCGACCTGCTGCCCGGCGCGGCCGGTGCTGCCGTCACGGTCGACGATTGCGAGAAGGTCACGCGCCAGCTGCAGTACGTGCTCGAGGTCGAGGGCTGCGATTACAAGCGTCTCGAGGTGTCCTCCCCCGGGCTCGACCGGCCGTTGAAGACGGCCGCGCATTACGCCCGCTTTGCCGGTGAGCGCGTGGAGATCACGCTGAAGCTGCCGTTCCAGGGTCGAAAGAAGTACGCCGGGCTGCTGATGCCGGGTGAAGGCGAGGGCGGTGCCTGGGCGTTGCAGCTCGTCGCGCCCGAGCCGATGCCCGGCAGCAAGGCGGCGCGCGCGGCGAAGAAGCGCGTCCAGCCGGCGGCGGCCGAGTCCGCGCCGGTGCAGGTCTTGAATTTCACGCTCGACGAGGTCCGCGAGGCCCGGCTGGTGCCGGTCGTGGACTTCAAGGGGCGCCGCGGGAGCGTCGAAACGGCGCCGGCGGTGCAGGAATCCGGAGGTCACGAAGAATGAACCGCGAACTGTTGATGCTGGTGGACGCGATCGCGCGCGAGAAGAACGTCGAGCGCGAGGTGGTGTTCGGTGCCGTGGAGGCGGCGCTTGCCTCGGCGAGCAAGAAGCTGCATGGCGGCGAGGTGGACATGCGCGTGTCGGTCGACCGGGAGACCGGCGAGTACGAGACCTTCCGCCGCTGGCTGGTCGTGCCCGACAGCGCCGGCCTGCAGAACCCCGACGCCGAAGAGCTGCTGTCGGAGGCGCGCGAGCGCATCGCC
>DATMJX010000290.1:0-6542 GCA_035553715.1 Methylibium sp. | reverse complement strand
GGTACGAGTTGCTCGGCTCGCTGCACATCAGCTTCGCGGTCTGCAGCGCGAACGGCCGCGTGCTGGCCGTCGTGGATCTCGACTCCGAGTCGAACAGCTCACGCCGCGCGCTGGCCATCAAGCGGGCCGTGCTCGACGCCTGCCGCATCCGTTTCCTGCACTGCACGCCGCAGACCCTGCCGGGCCCGGCCGAGCTGCAGCTCCTGCTGCCGGCGCAAGGCAGCGTGGCGCGCGCGGTACCGATGTCGCCGCAGGCCGCCCACCTGCAATCGGCCCGCAGCACGCTCTCCGACACGGTGAAGGCTCGCCGGGCCTCGCGCTCGGCGCTCTGGTCCGACTCGGGCCTGCCGCCCGACTCCTTCTTCGCTCCCGACAGCCGGCTCGATGGTCCGGTGAGCGAGTTCCCGCCCGGCTCGGCGCCCGATGCCGAGGCGGCCCGGGCCTGAGCCTCCGGCCACCGATGAGCGACGCCCCGCCCCCTTTCCACGCCCTGACGCCGCATGCCGTGCTCGACGCACTGGCCGCCGTCGGCCTGCATGGGGATGGCCGCCTGCTGCAGCTCAACTCCTACGAGAACCGGGTGTTCCAGGTCGCGCTCGAGCGCGGCGACACGGTGGTCGCGAAGTTCTACCGCCCGGGACGCTGGAGCGAAGCGCAGATCCTCGAGGAGCACGCCTTCGCGCTGGAACTGGCGGCCGCCGAGGTGCCCGTCGTCGCGCCGCTGCCGCTGCAGCCTGACACGCAGGACGCGTCGGTACGCTGCGTCGGCGATCCGGCGACGCTCGCGCTGCGCGGCACGCAGCGCTACGCCGTCGCGCCCCGCCGGGCCGGCCGGCCACCGGAGCTCGACGACGACGAAGTGCTGACCTGGATCGGCCGCTTCATCGGCCGGCTGCACGAGGTCGGTCGCCGTGCCGCGTTCACGACACGGCGGCGCCTGGACGTCGACTCGATCGGCTGGACGGCGCGCGACTGGCTGCTGGCCCATGGCGATCTTCCCGAGCCGGCGGCACAGCGCTGGGCCGATCTGTCGGCACGCGTCCTGCAGGCCGCGCAGCAGCACTTCGATGACATCCTCGGCCTGCGCCTGCTGCGGCTGCACGGCGACTGCCACCCGGGCAATCTGCTGTGGACTCCCGAGGGCCCGCACTTCGTCGACCTGGACGACTGCACCGGCGGCCCGGCGGTCCAGGACCTCTGGATGCTGCTGCCGGGCGATGCCGACGCCAGCCGCCGCGCACTGGCAATGCTGCTCGAGGGCTACGAGACCTTCTGCGAGTTCGACCGCCGCGAACTCGCGCTGATCGAGCCGCTGCGCTCGCTGCGCATGATCCACCACAGCGCCTGGCTGGCGCAGCGCTGGTCCGACCCGGCTTTCCCGGCCGCCTTCACCTGGTTCGGCACGCCCGCCTACTGGTCGCAGCAGGTCGAGCAGCTCGAGCAGCAGCTCCGGCTGCTCGAGCACTGAACACGCGCCTCTCCGGGGAGCGCGCGCCACGCCGCGCCGGGGGCCTGGATCAGCCGGTCAGCAGTCCGTTGACGCGCCGCACGTAGGCGGCCGGATCCTCGAGCTGCCCGCCCTCGGCCAGCACCGCCTGGTCGAACAGCACGTGGGCGAGGTCCTCGAAGTGCGCACTGCCCTCGAGCCGGCGCACCAGCGCATGGCCGGTGTTGACTTCGAGGATCGGCCGCGCGGCGGGGGCCGACTGGCCGGCCTGCTTGAGCAAGCGCGCAAGGTGCCCGCTCATGTCGCCCTCCTCGGCCACCAGGCAGGCCGGCGAGTCCACCAGCCGGGTGGTGACGCGCACATCCTTCGCGCGATCCTTCAGCGCCTCCTTGAGCCGATCGAGCAGCGGCTTGAAGGCTTCGGCGGCCGCTTCGGCCTCCTTCTTCTCGGCTTCGTCCTGCAGCTTGCCGAGGTCGATCGCCCCCTTGGCGACGCTCTGCAGCGGCTTGCCGTCGAACTCGAACAGGTGCGCGAGCATCCATTCGTCGACCCGGTCGGTGAGCAGCAGCACCTCGATGCCCTTCTTGCGGAAGACCTCGAGCTGCGGGCTGTGGCGCGCCGCGGCCAGCGAATCGGCGGTGATGTAGTAGATCACCTCCTGGCCCTCCTTCATGCGCGACACATAGTCGGCGAAGGACACGCCCTCGTCGGCATGCGTCGACGCGAAGCGCAGCAGCTTGGCCAGGCGCTCCTGGTTGGCGTGGTCCTCGCCGATGCCTTCCTTCAGCACCGCCCCGAACTCCTTCCAGAAGCTCGCGTACTTGTCGCGCTGCGCCACGTCCTCGCTGTTCGCCAGGTCCTCGAGCATCGACAGCACGCGCTTGGTCGAGCCCTCGCGGATCGCCTTGACGTCACGGCTCTCCTGCAGCAGCTCGCGGCTGACGTTCAGCGGCAGGTCGGCCGAGTCGATCACACCCTTGACGAAGCGCAGGTAGACCGGCATCAGCGCCTCGGCGTCGTCCATGATGAAGACGCGCCGCACGTAGAGCTTGACGCCGCCGCGCTTGTCACGGTTCCAGAGGTCGACCGACGCCTTCGCCGGCACGTACAGCAGCTGGGTGTACTCGCTGCGCCCCTCGACGCGGTTGTGCGTGTAGGCCAGCGGCGGCGTGCTGTCGTAGCTGATCTGCTCGTAGAAGGCCTTGTACTCGGCGTCGGTGACGTCGCTCTTGGCGCGCGCCCACAGCGCCGCGGCCTTGTTGACGGTCTCCCACGCGTCCTTGGTCTCGTACTCGCCCGTCTCGCCGTTCCACTCCTGCTGACGCATGCGGATCGGCAGCGAGATGTGGTCCGAGTACTTCGCGATCGTGGACTTCAGCTTCCACTGCGCGAGCCACTCGTCTTCGCCCTCGCGCAGGTGCAGCGTGACCGCGGTGCCGCGCTCCGGACGCGTGATCGTCTCGACCTCGAAGTCGCCGGTGCCGGCGCTCACCCAGCGCACGCCCTCCTCCGGCCGGGCGCCGGCGCGGCGCGTCTCGACGGTGATGCGGTCGGCGACGATGTAGCCGCTGTAGAAGCCGACGCCGAACTGGCCGATCAGCTGCGCGTCGCGCGCCTGCTCCCCCGAGAGCTTGCCGACGAACTCGCGCGTGCCGCTCTTGGCGATGGTGCCGAGGTTGGCGATGGCCTCGGCCTCGTTCATGCCGATCCCGTTGTCGGCGATCGTGATCGTGCGCGCCTCCTTGTCGAAGGTGATGCGCACCTCGAGCTCGGGAGCGTTCTCATACAGCGCGGCGTTGTTCAAGGCCTCGAAACGCAGCTTGTCGCAGGCGTCCGAGGCGTTCGAGACCAGCTCGCGCAGGAAGATCTCCTTGTTCGAGTACAGCGAGTGGGTGACGAGGTGCAACAACTGCTGCACTTCGGCCTGGAATGACAGGGTCTGCTTGCTCATGACGGAATTGGACGACAACTTGTTGTAAGGTACATCCGCCCCGTTGCACGGGGCGGGCTGCGCGTGATTCTCGGCGCGCAGGATGGTGGGGTCTGCCCTCGCGGTTTCAAGGCCGGCCCCGCGGCCCATGCTCTGCCGCATCCGATCCATGACCGATACCTTTCCCACCACCGCCGTCGCCGCCAGCGCCCCGTTGTGGACGCTCGAGGGCCTGCGCGGGGCCGACCCGGTGCTCGGCATCGCGCTGCTGATCATCGTCGCCGTGGTGGTCGGCGAGGCGGTGCGGCGCTGGACCCGCCTGCCGCGTGCCTGCGGCCACATGCTGGTCGGCGCGATCGCCAGCCCGCTGGCGTTGCGCCTGGTCGAACGCGCCGAGCTCGACCCCTGGAAGCCGCTGCTCGACCTGGCCGTCGGCGTGCTGGTGTTCGAGCTCGGCGCACGCATCCGCCCACGCTGGCTGGTCGACAACCCCGCGCTGGCACTGCAGGGCATCGCCGAGGCCCTGCTCGCCGCCGTCGCGGTCACCGGCGCGCTGGTCGCGCTCGGCGCGCCCACGCTGTCGGCCGCGCTGGCCGGCGCGGTCGCGATGGCCACCTCGCCGGTCGTCACGATGGCCGCGGTGCACGAGACCCAGCCCCGGGGCCAGGTGACCGAGCGGCTGTTGATGATGAGCGCGCTCAACAGCGTGCTCGCCGTGCTGGCGCTGAAGATCTGGCTCGTGATCGCGAGCGCCGACGTGCCGTTGCGTGCCGAGCTGCCGGCTGCGCTGGCGAACTCGGTCTACGTGCTGTGCGGCTCCTTCTTGCTCGGCGCGCTGCTGGGCTTCGCGCTGAACTGGCTGTCGGGCCCGATCCGCCGCCCCGAAGCGCGCGGCGTGCTCCAGATCGGCCTGCTGGTGCTGGGGGCGCTGCTGGCGGCCCAGTGGTCGCTGTCGCCGCTGCTCGCGCTGCTGCTGGCCGGCATGGTGGCGCGCGAGCGCATGGGCCACCGCCTCAGCGTCGAGCCCCACCTGGGCGTGGCCGGTGCGGCGCTGACGGTGCTGCTGTTCGTCAGCCTCGGCCTCTTCAGCACGCTCGACCAGATCCTCACGCTGTGGCCCTGGGTGCTGGCGATCATCGCCGCGCGGCTGGCCGGCAAGGCGCTGGCGATCGCGGCGCTGGCACGCGCCAGCGGCCTGGCCTGGCGCCAGTCGATCGCGCTGACGCTGGCGCTGCAGCCCATGACGCAGAGCGCGCTGCTGCTGGGCGCCAGCACCTACGGCTGGCCCGCCGACCTGCCGACGATCGATGCCGGCGTGCTGCAGGCGCTGCTGATCGCAGTGACGCTGATGCAGTTCACCGGCCCGCTGTGGGCGCAGCTGGGCCTGCGCGAACTGGCTGGCGAAGTGCCCCCCAAGGACTGAGCCCATGCCGCTGCAAGCCTTCACCCCGTCAGAGCCGCTGAGCCTGGGCGTCGAGCTCGAGCTGCAGCTGCTGAGCACCCACGACTACGATCTCGCCCCGCAGGCCCAGGACCTGCTCCGGGAGACCTCGCGGCACACCGGCGCCTGGGACATCAAGCCCGAGATCACACGCAGCATGATCGAGATCGGCAGCTCGATCCAGCATCGTCACGACCCGCTGCGCGCCGAGCTGCGCGACATGCGCGAGCAGCTTGCGCGTGCCGCACGCCGGCTCAACATCGCGATCGCCGGTGGCGGGACCCACCCGTTCCAGCACTGGAGCCGCCAGCAGATCTTCCCGGGCGAGCGCTTCCATTACATCCACGAACTCTATGGCTACCTGGCCAAGCAGTTCACGGTGTTCGGCCAGCATGTGCACGTCGGCTGCTCCGATGGCGACCAGGCGCTGTGGCTGCTGCACGCCCTGAGCCGCTACGTGCCGCACTTCATCGCGCTGTCGGCCAGCTCGCCCTACGTGCAGGGCCAGGACACCGGCTTCGACTCGGCGCGGCTCAACTCGGTGTTCGCCTTCCCCCTATCAGGGCGTGCGCCCTTCGTGACCCGCTGGGACGCGTTCGGCGCCTACTTCGACAAGATGACCGCCACCGGTGTCGTGCAGTCGATGAAGGACTTCTACTGGGACATCCGCCCCAAGCCCGAGTACGGCACGATCGAGCTGCGTGTCTGCGACACGCCGCTGTCGGTGGACAAGGCGGCCGCGCTGGCCTGCTACCTGCAGTGCCTGTGCCGCCAGCTCACCGAGGAACGCCCCTTCGAGCCGGCCGAGGACGACTACCTCGTCTACACCTTCAACCGCTTCCAGGCCTGCCGCTTCGGACTCGACGGCGAGATCGTCGACCCCAAGACCAAGCAGCGCTCGCGGCTGCGCGATGACATCCTGCGTACGCTGACACGTCTGGACGAGCATGCACTCGACCTCGAGGCACTCGACGCCACCCAGCTGCTGCGCGACTCGCTGTTCGAGGGCAACGACGCGAAATGGCTGCGCACACAGCGCGCCGCGGGCCTGCCGCTGGCGGCCATCGCCGAGATGGCCGCGCAACGCTGGCGCGGGTAGGGTCTCGAAAGCCCCCCGCGGCCAGCACCGACGCCGGGCTCCCCGTCCTCTCGCGGGCAACTGCCGCGCCGGCGCCTCAGATCGAGAGGCCGCTGCCCGGCTCGGCCCGGCAGCCGGCGATGCGCCAGCGCCGGTCGGCTCCCCGCTGCAGTCGATAGGTCACATCCCAGGCGCGCCCCGAGACATCGACGATGCTCACGCCTTGCAGCACGTCACCGTCCGCGTCGACGGCTTCCATGAAGGCCACCGACGCCGGCCGGTAGACCATCGGGTAGCCCTGCCGCACCATGCCGACGAAGCGCTCGGCACTGCCGAAGCGCTGCCGAACCTCCGGTGTCGCATGGCTGAACGCCGTTTCGGCGTCGTCCGCCGCAAACGCGGCGAGCTGGGCACGGATCACCTGCTGGGCCTGAAGCGCATCGTCAGGCGCCGGCGGGGCCGCCTGCAGCCCCAGCGCCCAGGACAGGCTCATGACGAGCCCCAGCTTGGCAAGGATGTTCCACCGTCGCATGAGCGCCTCCGTTCTGTGCCTTGAACTACGCAGCAAACGGTCAGGCGGATGCGGCTCAGGCCAGCACGAGGTTGTCGCGGTGGATCATCTCGGCTTCGTGGGGGAGGCCGAGAT
>DATMJX010000289.1:0-10624 GCA_035553715.1 Methylibium sp. | reverse complement strand
CATGCTGCGCGTGCTGCGCCACATCGGCCCGAAGCTGCCGGCCCACAAGCCGCACTACCTGATGGGCGTGGGCACGCCGGAGGACATCGTCGACGGGGTGGCCAACGGCATCGACATGTTCGACTGCGTGATGCCGACGCGCAACGCGCGCAACGGCCACTTGTTCACGCGCTACGGCGACCTGCGGCTGCGCAACGCCCGCTACAAGAGCGACGAACGCCCGATCGACGAGAGCTGCACCTGCCTGGCCTGCGCCGGCCCGGCGCCGCATGGCAGCGTCAGCCGCGCCTACCTGCACCACCTGGACCGCTGCGGCGAGATGCTCGGGCCGATGCTGGCCAGCATCCACAACCTGCACTACTACCTGAACCTGATGCGCGAGGTGCGCGCGTCGATCGAGGCCGGCGCCTTCGCGGCCTTCCGCGCGCGCTTCGCGGCCGACCGCGCGCGCGGCGTGTGAGCGTCCCCGCCGCCTTCACCCCCATGGCCGGCCCCGATCTCGCCTTCTGGCAGCAGCGCTTCGACAGCGGTCAGCTGGGCTGGGACCGTGGCGCGCCGAGCCCGCAGCTGGCGGCCTGGCAGGCGGACGGCACGCTCGTGCCGGGCCGCATCGCGGTGCCGGGCTGTGGCACCGGCCACGAGGTGCTGGCGCTGGCCCAGGCGGGCTTCGACGTGACGGCGATCGACTACACCCCTGGCGCGATCGCGGCGACGCGCGCACGGCTCGCCGCGGCCGGCGCGTCCGCGGTGCTGGTGCAGGCCGATGTGCTCGCCTGGCAGCCGGACGCGCCGTTCGACGCGCTCTACGAGCAGACCTGCCTGTGCGCGCTCCACCCGGACCACTGGGTCGCCTACGCGGCCCAGCTGGCGCGCTGGCTGCGCCCCGGCGGGCGGCTGGCGCTGCTGGCGATGCAGGCGCTGCGCGAGAGCGCGCGCGGCGGCGTGATCGAGGGGCCGCCCTACCATGTCGACATCCATGCGCTGCGCGCGCTGTTCCCGCTCGCGCAATGGGACTGGCCGGAGCCCCCCTATGCGGCCGTGCCGCACCCGGCCCATGGCTGGTACGAACTCGCGGTGCCGCTGCGGCGGCGCTGAATGCCGCGCGGAGCCCCCAAGGATGAGGTTGACCTCATGCTGACAAAGATTTCCAGAGCCTGAGACAATAGGCGATGGCCTCACGCAAAGACACCACCACCCGCATCCAGGAAGACGGTCTTCGCTACTCGAGCAAGGCTCCCGGGTCGCCGTTCTCGCCTCGACCCGGCGCGTTCTCTGGCGCCACCAACACCATGTCCTGCTTCTTCTGCGGGGCACACCAGCCGCCGAACCGACGCACCATGCAGAAGGTGCTGGGGCGCAGCCAGCCGGTCTGCGACCCGCTGTGCGAGAAGAACCCGCGCAGCAAGAAGCTGGCGGCCCAGGCGGCCGCCGGTCCGGCCACCGAGGCCGACGCCGCCTGATCGTCCGACGCCGATCGCCCCCTGACGAGGCGCCCCGCGGGGCGCCTCTTGCATGGCAGCATCGTCCGGCGCGCCCGCCCGGCGGTGATCAGGCCGGACGCCAGCCGCGCGGGATCGCGTTCAGCAGACCGCGGGTGTAAGCCTCGCGCGGTGCGGCCAGCAGCGCCTCGACCGGGCCCTGCTCGACCACCACGCCGTCCTTCATCACCAGCACCTCGTCGGCCATGAAGCGCACGACGGCGAGGTCGTGGCTGATGAACAGGTAGGCCAGGCCCAGCTCGTCCTGCAGGTCCTTGAGCAGGTTCAGCACTTGGGCCTGCACCGACACGTCGAGCGCGCTGACCGCCTCGTCGAGCACCAGCACCTCGGGCTCGAGCGTCAGCGCGCGCGCGATCGCGATGCGCTGGCGCTGGCCGCCGGAGAACTCGTGCGGGTACTTGCCCCAGGCCGACGCGTCGAGCCCGACCTTGGCGAGCAGCGCCCGCGCCTTGGCCTCGCGCGCCGCGGCGTCGGCCTCGAGGCCGTGGATCGCCATCGGCTCGACCAGGGTCTGGCCGATCGTGAAGCGCGGGTTCAGCGAGGCATAGGGGTTCTGGAACACGACCTGCAGCTTGCGCCGCATCGGCAGCCAGGCGGCCTTGTCGAGCTGCAGCAGGTCGATCGCGTCGCCGCCCTGCCCGCTGCGGAACAGCGCCTGGCCCTGCAGCGGGCCGCCGCTGGCCTCGTGCAGGCGCAGCAGCGCCAGGCCGGTGGTCGTCTTGCCCGACCCCGACTCGCCGACGATGCCCAACGTGTGCCCGCGCCGCAGCGCGAAGCTCACGCCCTGCACCGCCTTGAACTCCCGGCGCCCGAACACGCCGGCGCGCAGCCAGAAGCTCTTGGACAGCGCGTCGACCCGCAGCACGACCGGCGCGTCCGGGTCCTTGGGCGGCGCGCGGCGCGCGGCGGGGCGGCCCTCGAGGTGGTCGTCGATCACTATCAGCCGCGGCGGCGGCGACTCGAGCGAGGGCCGGCAGGCCAGCAACGCCCGGGTGTAGGGGTCCTGCGGGTCCGAGAAGAGGCGTGCCACCGGTCCCTGCTCGCGCACCGTGCCCTGGCGCATCACGACCACGTGGTCGGCGATCTCGCCGACCACGCCGAGGTCGTGGCTGATGAACAGCATGCTCATGCGGTGCCGCTGCTTCAGGCTGGCGAGCAGCTCGAGGATCTGGCGCTGGATGGTCACGTCGAGCGCGGTGGTCGGCTCGTCGGCGATCAGCAGCTTCGGTTCGCAGGCGATCGCCATCGCGATCATCACGCGCTGCTGCTGGCCGCCGGAGAGCTCGTGCGGGTAGGCGTCGAGCCGGCGCTTCGCATCGGGCAGGCCGACTTCGTTGAGCAGCGCCAGCGCCCGCTCGCGCGCCTGCCGCGCGCTCAGGCCGAGGTGCAGGCGCAGCGGCTCGGCGAGCTGCTGGCCGATGCTGAACACCGGGTTCAGCGAGCTCATCGGGTCCTGGAACACGCAGGCGATGTCCTTGCCGCGCAGCGCCTGCAGCTCGGGCAGGCCGGCGGCGAGCAGGTCGCGGCCGAGGAAGCGGATCGCGCCGCGGCGCTCGGCGTTGTCCGGCAGCAGGTTGAGGATGGACATCGCCGTGACGCTCTTGCCCGAGCCCGACTCGCCGACCAGCGCGACGGTGCCGTTCTCCGGGATCTCGAAGCTCACCCCCTGCTCGCCGCGCCCGACGGCCTCGGCATGGCCGGCGCGCTCGCCGCGGCCGAGGCGAAAGCGCACGCGCAGGTTCTCGACGCTCAGCAGCATGGCGGTTCGCGGTGGATCGGGGGGGAGGAGCCGGCGGCGCGGGGGCTCATTCGGCACCCCGCAGCTTCGGGTCGAGCGCGTCGCGCAGCGCGTCGGTCATCAGCGAGAAAGCGGTGACGAACACCGCCATGAAGAGCGTCGCCGCGGCGAGCTGCCACCAGTGGCCGAGGATCAGCTCGGCCTGCGCCTCGGCCAGCATCGTGCCCCAGGACACCTCGTCGACGCCGACGCCGAGACCGAGGTAGCTGAGGATCACCTCGGCCTTGATGAAGCCGACGACGTGGATCGACAGCTGCACCAGCACCACGTGGCTGACGTTGGGCAGGATGTGGCGGAACATGCGCGAGGCGGCGCTGGCGCCGATCGCCTCGGCCGCGCGCACGTACTCGCGCACCGCGTGCTTGAGGAACTCGGCGCGCACCAGCCGGTAGATGCCGGTCCAGCCGGTCAGCCCGAGGATCAGCACGACCGAGCCGACGCCGCGTCCGGTGACCGCCGCGAACGCGAAGACCAGCAGGATGCCGGGGATCGACGTGAAGACGTTGTAGACCCACTCGAGCAGGTCGCCGACCCGGCCGCCGAAGAAGCCGCCGAGCGCGCCCAGCAGCGTGCCGATCGCGGTGGCGAGCAGCGCCGCCGAGACGCCGACCAGGATCGAGATCTCGGCGCCCTTGATGGCCTTGGCGAGCACATCGCGCCCCAGGCGGTCGGCGCCGAAGGGCAGGGTCTGGGCGCGCGGCGTTTCGGCGCCGCGGTAGCGCTTCGCGGCCTCGGCCCACTCGCCGTAGCGCGGCGCCAGCGGGTCGATGTCGGAGAGATCGACGTTCGGCCCCCGCGGCGCGGCGATCGTGCTGGGCTCGGCGGGGGGCGCCGGGCCCATGAAGCCCGGGGGGGCGTTCGGCACGCCGATCTCGGCCTGCCACTGCGAGGCCACCACGCCGGCGCCGGCCAGCAGCACCAGCGCCATGAAGGCCGCGACGATGGCCAGCGAGACCAGGCCGACGCGATCGGCGCGGAAGCGCCGCGCGGCGGCGGCCCACACGCCTTCGGAGCGCTGCGGCACGGCCGCCGCTGTCACCGGCTGAGACGGGACCGCGCTCATCGGCACACGCCCCGCACGCGACGAACCTCAGGCAACCGCCGCGGATCCGGCTCTGCCGGTCCGCCAGCGGCGCCCTGGGGAGGGGGCGCGGCACAGCCGCAGCGGCGGTGGGTCATTTCAGCACCACCCGCGGATCGACGACCTTGTAGAGCAGGTCGGTCGCGAGGTTGATCCCCATCGTCAGCATGGCGATGTAGATCGTGACCGCCTGGATGACCGGATAGTCGCTGCGGTTCACCGCCAGCAGCACCTCGCGACCCAGGCCGGGGATGGAGAAGAAGGTCTCGATCAGGAAGCTGCCGACGAAGACCCCGGGCAGCAGCACCGCGACGTTGGTCAGGATCGGGATCAGCGCGTTGCGCAGCACGTGCGTGAGCAGGATGCGCGTCTCGCCCAGGCCCTTGGCGCGCGCGGTGCGCACGTAGTCCTGGCCGATCTCGTCGAGGAAGAAGCTGCGGTACAGCCGCGTCTGCGGCGCCAGGCTGACCAGCACCGCCAGCAGCACCGGCAGCGGCGCGTAGCGCGCGAGGTTGGTCCAGACGCTGTCGCTCCAGCCCTGCACCGGGAACCAGCCGAGCTGGAAGGCGAACAAGTACTGGCCGACGATCACGTAGACCAGGAAGCTGATCGACAGCGCGAGGGTCGTCAGCACCATGATCGCGCGGTCGGTCAGCGAGCCACGCACGTAGGCCACCGCGAGCGCGAAGGGGATCGCGAGCAGCACCTCGAGCACGAGGATCGGCCCCATCACCGTCAGCGTGGCCGGCAGCCGCGAGGCGAACAGCGCCGACACCGGCTCGTTGGTGGCCCAGCTCTGGCCCCAGTCGAAGCGGGCGATCTGCTGCACGAAGATCCACAGCTGCTGCCACACCGGCTTGTTCAGGCCGAGCTGCTCGCGGATCGCGTCGATCTGCTCGGGCGTCGCGTTGAGGCCGCCGAGGATCTCGGCCGGGTCGCCGCCGAAGCCCTTGAAGAGGAAGAACACCAGCAGCACGACGCCGACCAGCGTCGGGACCATCTGCCACAGGCGCCGGATCAGGTATGCGGCCATCGGGGGTTCGAGCAGCTCCGGAAACTGGCCGCGAGTCTAGGGCCTCGGGCCCGACCCGCGCAGCGCGTCGGTGTGCGAGGCGGGCGGCTAGACTGCGCAGCGTTCCGAGCAGGAGGGTCTCGATGTTCCGACTGGCCTGGGCGCCGGCCCTGTGCGCGATGCTTGCGGCGAGCGCCGTGGCCGCGCCACCGGCGGCCGCTCCCACCGAAGCTCCCAAGGTGCTGCGCTACGCCTTTCGCGTCGCCGAGACCGGCTTCGACCCGGCCCAGGTCTCGGACCTGTACTCGCGCATCGTCGTCGGCTCGATCTTCGAGGCGCCCTACCAGTACGAATTCCTCGCCCGCCCGGTGCGCCGCCGGCCCAACACCGCGGCCGGGCCGCCCGAAGCTGCGGACGATTTCCGCACCTGGACGGTCCGCCTCAAGCCCGGCATCTTCTTCGCCGACGACCCGGCCTTCGGCGGGCGCCCGCGCGAGCTGACCGCCGAGGACTACGTCTATTCCTACAAGCGCCACTACGACCCGCGCTGGAAGAGCAACAACCTCTACCTGCTCGAGAACGCCCGGCTGCTCGGCCTGTCGGAGCTGCGCCGCGAGGTGCTGGCGAGCCAGCAGCCCTTCCCCTACGACCGCGAGGTCGAGGGCCTGCGCGCGCTGGACCGCTACACGCTGCAGTTCCGCCTCGCCGAGCCGCGCCCGCGCTTCCCGGAGCTGCTCAGCGACGCCGGGGCCTTCGGCGCGGTCGCCCGCGAGGTCGTCGAGCGCTATGGCGACCGGATCATGGAGCACCCGGTGGGCACCGGCCCCTACCGGCTGGCCGAATGGCGGCGCGCCTCGCGCATCGTGCTCGAGAAGAACCCGAACTACCGCGAGGTCCGCTACGACGAGGAGGCGCCGCCCGACGACCCGCTCGCCCAGCAGGCGGCGGTGCGCCTGAAGGGCCGGCGCCTGCCGATGATCGACCGCGTCGAGATCGGCATCATCGAGGAGAACCAGCCGCGCTGGCTGGCCTTCCTGAACGGCGAGCACGACGTGCTCGAGGAGGTGCCGGCCGAGTACGCCGGCGTCGTGATGCCGAACAACGAGCTCGCGCCCCATCTGAGGAAGCAGGGCCTGACGATGCTGCGCTACCCGCGCGCCGACGTCGCGATCAGCTACTTCAACATGGAGGACCCCACCGTCGGGGGCTATACGCCCGAGCGGGTCGCGCTGCGCCGCGCGATCGCGCTCGGCGTCGACGTCGACAAGGAGATCCGCCTCGTGCGCCGTGGCCAGGCCGTGCCGGCGCAGGGCGTGATCGCCCCGGGCAGCTGGGGCTACGACGCCGCGTTCAGGAGCGAGATGAGCACCCACGACCCGGCGCGCGCGAAGGCCCTGCTCGACCTGTACGGCTACGTCGACCGCGACGGCGACGGCTGGCGCGAGCAGCCCGACGGCGCGGCGCTGACCCTCGAGTACGCGACCCAGCCGGACCAGGGCTCGCGCCAGCTCGCCGAGCAGTGGCAGAAGAACATGCAGGCGCTGGGCCTCCGCATCGTGTTCAAGGTCGCCAAGTGGCCCGAGAACCTGAAGGCCGCGAGCGCCGGCCGGCTGATGATGTGGGGCGTGGGCTGGAGCGCGGTGCACCCCGACGGCGACACCTTCCTCGCGCTCGCCGACGGCGGCGCGAAGGGGCAGTCCAACAAGGCGCGCTTCGACCTGCCGGCCTTCAACCGCGCCTACCTGCGCCAGAAGCTGCTGCCCGACGGCCCCGAGCGCCAGGCCGCGATGCGCGAGGCGCAGAAACTCCTGATCGCCTACATGCCGGTCAAGGTGCATGCGCACCGCGTCTTCACCGATCTCGCCCAGCCCTGGGTGATCGGCTATCACCGCAACGTCTTCCTGCGCGAATGGTGGCAATTCGTCGACATCGATCCCGAGCGGCAGCCTGCGCGCTCGCACTGAGCCTGTGCCTCGCCGCGGCCGGCCCGGCCGTGGCCGAGAAGGTCCTGCGCGTGTCCTTCCCGGTCGCCGAGACCGGCTTCGACCCGGCGCAGATCAACGACCTGTACTCGCGCACGATCACGCCGCACCTCTTCGAGGGGCTGTACCAGTACGACCACCTGGCGCGGCCGGCGAAGATCAAGCCGCTGACGGCCGAGGCGCTGCCCGAGGTGTCGCCGGACCTGCGCAGCTTCACGATCCGGCTCAAGCGCGGCATCCACTTCGCCGACGACCCGGCCTTCGGCGGCAAGCCGCGCGAGCTGGTCGCCGAGGACTATGTCTACGCCTTCAAGCGCTTCGCCGATCCGGCGCTGAAGAGCCCGGTGTGGACCTCGATGGAGCAGGAGGGCTTCGTCGGCCTGGCCGCGCTGCGCCGCGAGGCGCTGGAGCGCAAGCGCCCCTTCGACTACGACCGCCCGATCGAGGGCCTGCGCGCGCTCGACCGCTACACGCTGCAGATCCGCACCGAGCGGCCGCGCCCGCGCCTGCTCGAGCTGCTCGCCACCGGCGACCTGTTCGGCGCGGTCGCGCGCGAGGTCGCCGAGCGCTACGGCGACCAGATCGCCGCGCACCCGGTCGGCACCGGGCCGTTCCGGCTGGCGCAGTGGCGGCGCAGCTCGCTGATCGTGCTGGAGCGCAACCCGCGCTACTGGCGCCGCTACGAGGTCGAGCCGGCCGCCGGGGACGCCGAGGGCCGCGCGCTCGCGGCGCGCTACCAGGGCCGTGCGCTACCGCTGCTCGACCGCGTCGAGGTCAGCATCATCCAGGAGCAGCAGCCGCGCTGGCTGGCCTTCCTGAACGGGCAGATCGACCTGATCGCGGTGCCGAGCGAGTACGTCGCCACCGCGATGCCGCAAGGCCGGCTCGCGCCCCACCTCGCGCGCGCCGGCGTGCGGGCCTGGCGCGTGCTGCAGCCCGACAGTGCCTTCTACGTCTTCAACATGGAGCACCCGGTGATCGGCGGCTACACGCCCGAGCGCGTCGCGCTGCGCCGCGCGATCAGCCTGGCCACCGACGTGGGGCGCGAGATCGCGCAGGTCTGGAAGGGCCAGGCGGTGCCGGCGCAGTCGCTGCTGGTGCCGCACACCAGCGGCTATGACCCGGCCTTCAAGAGCGAGATGAGCGACTACGACCCGGCGCGCGCGCGGGCCCTGCTCGACCTGTACGGCTACGTCGACCGCGACGGCGACGGCTGGCGCGAGCAGCCCGACGGCTCGGCGCTGCTGCTCGAGATCGCGACCCAGCCGGACCAGAACTCGCGCCAGTTCGACGAGCTGTGGCAGCGCAACATGAGCGCGATCGGGCTGAAGCTGAAGTTCTCGATCGGGCAGTGGCCCGAGCAGCTGAAGGCCGCGCGCGCCGGCCGCTTCATGGTCTGGTCGCTGGGCTCGACCGCCGCCGCGCCCGACGGGGGCGGCGCGCTGATGCGCATGAACGGCCCGCAGGTCGGCGGGCAGAACATCGCACGCTTCCAGCGCCCCGCGTTCGACGCGCTGTACGAGCGCATCCAGGCGCTGCCCGACGGGCCCGAACGCGCCGCGCTGTTCCTCGAGGCCAAGCGCATCCTCGCGGTCTACATGCCCTACAAGACGAGGGTGCACCGCATCGTCACCGATCTCGCGCAGCCGCGCGTGCAGGGCTACCGGCGGCCGGTGTTCTGGCAGAACCAGTGGGAGTACCTCGACGTGGACGAGGGCGCTGTACCGCGGTGACGTGTGCGCAGGGTGGCCCAGCGCAACTCGGGGCTGTGGCGCTTGCCGCAGTGAGGCGCTGCAGGAGCAGTCCTTGAATTGATTCCGTCAAATGGCGGTTTCAGACTGATGGCGGTCGATCGGCCCTGCATGCCTGAACGACGGCTTTGGACGTCGCTGGCCACTTGGCCTAATTACCTCCGCCTCATCCACGTAGTCGAGGTGATACGCTGCGGCGGCTCAGGGCGCAGGCCTGGACGGCGCGGTCACCGAGCGCTTCACGGCAGCATCTTCAGCTGCTTGCGGTCGAACCACCAGTTGTCCGCCGAGATTGGCCCGCCATCCTGGGCGCTGTAGTTGACCGTTAGCTCCTCGCCGCTGGTGATATCACGAGCTGCGATAAATCGAATTGCCTGGGCCTTGACGTCCGCCTCAAATCGCATGTTCGCGGGGTTTGCACCGTTGTAGAGAGAGCCGTTTCCCAGCGCTATTGATGCCTGATGCACCTTTGTCGAACCGAGGCCCATCGCAGCGCTGTAATTGAATACGAAGCGGTCGAAGCCTTGGCCATCAAGGATCACACGCGCCGTCTCAACCAGTTCACCCTCAGCAAACGCCCTCGTCGCGAAGACGCCTCTACCCTTGGGTGTCCCCGTATCTCGAACTTCCGTTCCCTCGACGGAGCAGCACCGATCTAGCGGCTTACATTCCGCGAAAGTCATCTCGATCAGGGCGCGAGCCCAGTCAGCAGCGAGGCTTGAGGCCTTGGAGGGGTCAACGAACACGAAGGCCTTGGTTTGCTCCAGAACCAGCATGCCCGCTTCATGAATCGCGAACCGCCAGTGCATTACCAGTTGCTGCTGCTTGTCGCGCGACTCGAGGAACGCTGATCCGGCGTAGGTGTAGACCCTTCCAGTCTGAGGATGCGTGTGCTCGCCCGTCACCTTGCTCACTTCGACCCCCTAGCGACGATGCTCGGTGCGGAGGATACGGTACCCGGCGTAGCCAAGCCCTGCACCGTCAGCGCGGGTTGCTAGTAGTGAGGCTTCTCGACTGGAACAGTCGAACCATTGGTGAACGGCCACATTGACCTCACGTTTGATTGCAAGTGCTGTCCGCGTTGACGCATCGACTAGGGAGTGTCCTCCTTGTTGTTCGCCCGGACCTTGAGAAACCTGCCGCCGCCATTGGACAGCCGACTTCTGTCGACCAGCTTCCCAGTGAACTGAAAGTCCTCGTCGATGCGAACGATCAGAAGCTGCTCGAAGTCACCTTCACGTTTGACGGCGACATGGTCGTTACGCTTCTCCGGGGAGATGGTCTTCACCTCGACGAGCTTGCCGTTGATGGTTCCGTCGGACCCGGCCTTGTGACTTCCGTGACGGCGAAGATCGAACCTGATCTCGGCGTAAATCTCGCCGAGCTCACCCCACACCTGCAGGTACCGACCCGTGTTTTTGAAGTGGCGCTCGGCGCAGTGAACAAGATCCTCGAAGATCTCGATCTGCGCGAGCATTGAGTACGGAAATCCCTCCCGACT
>DATMJX010000288.1:0-17689 GCA_035553715.1 Methylibium sp. | reverse complement strand
TCCTGGTACCTCTACAGCGCCAACCGCGTGAAGTACCCGATGGTGCGCGGCCGCCTGCTCGAGCGCTGGCGCGCGGCGCTCGCGGTCGCCAAGACGCCCGTCGACGCCTGGGCCCAGATCGTCGAGAACGACGCGGCGCGGCGCGACTACCAGCAGGTGCGCGGCATGGGTGGCTTCGTGCGCTCGAGCTGGGACGAGGTCAACCAGCTGATCGCCGCTGCCAACGTCTACACGATCAAGCGGCACGGACCGGACCGCATCATCGGCTTCAGCCCGATCCCGGCGATGAGCATGGTCAGCTACGCCGCCGGCTCGCGCTACCTGTCGCTGATCGGCGGCGTGTGCATGAGCTTCTACGACTGGTACTGCGACCTGCCGCCGGCCAGCCCGCAGATCTGGGGCGAGCAGACCGACGTGCCCGAGTCGGCCGACTGGTACAACTCGACCTACCTGATCGCCTGGGGCAGCAACGTCCCGCAGACGCGCACGCCCGACGCGCACTTCTTCACCGAGGTCCGCTACAAGGGCGCAAAGACGGTCGCGGTGACGCCCGACTACTCCGAGGTCGCCAAGCTCGCCGACCTCTGGCTGCACCCCAAGCAGGGCACCGACGCCGCGCTGGCGATGGCGATGGGCCACGTGGCGCTCAACGAGTTCTACTTCAGGCAGCGCAGCGCCTACTTCGACGACTACGCGCGCCGCTACACCGACCTGCCGCTGCTGGTGATGCTCAAGGAGCACACCCTGCCCGACGGCCGCAGGACCCTGGTGCCCGACCGCTACCTGCGCGCCTCGGACTTCAACGGCAAGCTCGGCCAGGCCAACAACCCCGAGTGGAAGACGGTGGCCTTCGACACCACGGGCCGCGCCGTGCTGCCCAACGGCTCGATCGGCTTCCGCTGGGGCCCCGAGGGGCGCGCCGACGTCGGCAAGTGGAACCTCGAGGACAAGGAGGCGCGCCACGGCCAGCCGGTGAAGCTGAAGTTGTCGGTGCTGGAGGATGGCGAGCAGGCGCATGACGTCGTCGACGTCGCGCTGCCCTACTTTGGCGGCGTCGCCACGCCGCACTTCCAGGCCAACGCCCAGCAAGGCGACGTGAACCATGTGCGCGTGCCCGCCGTGCGGCTGCGCCTGGGCAAGGCCGGCGAGGAGCGCCATGCGCTGGTCGCCACCGTGTTCGACCTGCAGGCCGCGCAGTACGGCATCGACCGCGGGCTCGGCTCCGGCGCCCGAAGCTACGACGACGACGCGGCCTACACGCCGGCCTGGGCCGAGTCGATCACCGGCGTGCCGCGCGCGCAGATCGTCACCGTGGCGCGGCAGTTCGCCGAGAACGCGCACAAGACCCATGGCAAGTCGATGGTCATCATCGGCGCGGCGATGAACCACTGGTACCACGCCGACATGAACTACCGCGGCGTCATCAACCTCCTGATGATGTGCGGCTGCATCGGCCAGAGCGGCGGCGGCTGGGCGCACTACGTCGGCCAGGAGAAGCTGCGCCCGCAGACCGGCTGGACCGCGCTGGCCTTCGCGCTGGACTGGATCCGCCCGCCGCGGCAGATGAACAGCACCAGCTTCTTCTACGCCCACACCGACCAGTGGCGCTACGAGAAGCTGGGCATGGAGGAGATCGTCTCGCCGCTGGCCGACAAATCGGTCTGGGGCGGCAGCATGATCGACTACAACGTGCGCGCCGAGCGCATGGGCTGGCTGCCGAGCGCGCCGCAGCTCAAGACCAACCCGCAGCAGGTGGTGCGCGACGCGACCGCGGTCGGCCTGGACCCCAAGGACTACGTGGTCCGCGCGCTGAAGGACGGCACGCTGCAGATGAGCTGCGAGGACCCCGATGCGCCGCAGAACTGGCCGCGCAACCTGTTCGTCTGGCGCTCCAACCTGCTCGGCTCGTCGGGCAAGGGCCACGAGTACTTCTGCAAGCACCTGCTGGGCACCGAAAGCGGCGTGCAGGGCAAGGACCTCGGCCCCGACGACGCGAAGCCCGCCGAAGTGAAGTGGCATGCCAAGGCCCCGGAAGGCAAGCTCGACCTGCTGGTGACGCTCGACTTCCGCATGAGCACGACCTGCCTGTACAGCGACATCGTGCTGCCGACCGCCAGCTGGTACGAGAAGAACGACCTCAACACCAGCGACATGCACCCCTTCATCCACCCGCTGTCGGCGGCGGTGGACCCGGTGTGGCAGAGCCGCTCGGACTGGGAGATCTACAAGGGCTTCGCGAAGGCCTTCAGCGAGGTCTGCGTCGGCCACCTCGGCGTCGAGAAGGAAGTCGTGCTGACGCCGCTGATGCACGACAGCGCCGCCGAACTGGCCCAGCCCTTGGACGTGAAGGAATGGAAGAAGGGCCAGTGCGAGCTGGTCCCCGGCAAGACCGCGCCGCAGATCGCGGTGGTCGAACGCGACTACCCGAACGTCTACAAGCGCTTCACCGCGCTGGGCCCCTTGATGGACAAGCTGGGCAACGGCGGCAAGGGCATCGGCTGGAAGACCGGCACCGAGGTCGAGCAGCTCGGCCAGCTCAATGGCGTGACGCAGGCCGAGGGCGCGACGAAGGGGCTGCCGCAGATCGTGACCGACATCGATGCCTGCGAGGTGATCCTGCAGCTCGCGCCCGAGACCAACGGCCATGTCGCCGTGAAGGCCTGGGAGGCGCTCGGCCGGCAGACCGGCCGCGACCACCGCCACCTCGCGCTCTACCGCGAGGACGAGAAGATCCGCTACCGCGACGTGCAGGCCCAGCCGCGCAAGATCATCAGCTCACCGACCTGGAGCGGCATCGAGAGCGAGACGGTCTCCTACAACGCCGGCTACACCAACGTGCACGAGCTGATCCCCTGGCGCACGCTGACCGGGCGGCAGCAGTTCTACCTCGACCACCCTTGGGTCCTGGCCTTCGGCGAGGGCTTCGGCAGCTACCGCCCGCCGGTGGACCTGAAGACGACCGCCGGCATCCACAACCGCAAGGGCAACGGCCACAAGGAGATCCTGCTCAACTTCATCACGCCGCACCAGAAGTGGGGCATCCACAGCACCTACAGCGACAACCTGATGATGCTGACGCTCAACCGCGGCGGACCGGTCGTGTGGCTCAGCGAGGACGACGCCCGCAACGCCGGCATCGCCGACAACGACTGGGTCGAGGTCTTCAACATCAACGGCGCGATCGCGGCGCGCGCGGTGGTCAGCCAGCGCGTCAACCCCGGCATGCTGATGATGTACCACGCGCAGGAAAAGATCATCAACACGCCGGGCTCGCAGATCACCGGCGTGCGCGGCGGCATCCACAACAGCGTGACGCGCATCGTGCTGAAGCCCACGCACATGATCGGCGGCTACGCGCAGTTCAGCTACGGCTTCAACTACTACGGGACCATCGGCACCAACCGCGACGAGTTCGTCGTCGTGCGCAAGATGTCCGAGGTCGACTGGCTCGACACGCCGCGCGACGACCACCTCGCCGCCGCCTACCAGGCCCAAGGAGAAAACCCGTGAAAGTCCGCGCACAGATCGGCATGGTCCTGAACCTGGACAAGTGCATCGGCTGCCACACCTGCAGCGTGACCTGCAAGAACGTGTGGACCAGCCGGCCGGGCGTCGAGTACGCCTGGTTCAACAACGTCGAGACCAAGCCCGGCATCGGCTACCCGAAGGAGTGGGAGAACCAGGACAAGTGGAACGGCGGCTGGGTGCGCAAGAGCAATGGCGCCATCGAGCCGCGCCAGGGCGGCAAGTGGAAGCTGCTGATGAAGATCTTCGCCAACCCCAACCTGCCGCAGATCGACGACTACTACGAGCCCTTCACCTTCGACTACGACCACCTGCAGTCGGCCCCCGAGATGCAGCACGCGCCGACCGCGCGGCCGCGCAGCCTGATCACCGGCCAGCGCATGGAGAAGATCGAGTGGGGCCCGAACTGGGAGGAGATCCTCGGCGGCGAGTTCTCGAAGAGGAGCCGGGACCGCAACTTCGACGACATCCAGAAGGACATCTACGGCCAGTTCGAGAACACCTTCATGATGTACCTGCCCAGGCTGTGCGAGCACTGCCTGAACCCGGCCTGCGTCGCGTCCTGCCCCAGCGGCAGCATCTACAAGCGCGAGGAGGACGGCATCGTCCTGATCGACCAGGACAAGTGCCGCGGCTGGCGCATGTGCGTCAGCGGCTGCCCGTACAAGAAGATCTACTACAACTGGAAGAGCGGGAAGGCCGAGAAGTGCATCTTCTGCTACCCGCGCATCGAGGCCGGGCAGCCGACGGTGTGCTCCGAGACCTGCGTCGGCCGCATCCGCTACCTCGGCGTGCTGCTCTACGACGCCGACCGCATCCAGGAGGCCGCCAGCGTCGAGCGCGACAAGGACCTCTACCAGGCCCAGCTCGACATCTTCCTCGACCCGCACGATCCCGAAGTGATCGCGCAGGCGCGCGCCGACGGCATCCCGGAGAACTGGCTCGAGGCCGCGAAGGTCAGCCCGGTCTACAAGATGGCGGTCGACTGGAAGGTGGCGCTGCCGCTGCACCCCGAGTACCGCACGCTGCCGATGGTCTGGTACGTGCCGCCGCTGTCGCCGATCACCGCCGCGGCCAATGCCGGCCAGGTGGGCGCCAACGGCGAGATCCCCGATGTCAACCAGCTGCGCATCCCGGTCAAGTACCTCGCCAACCTGCTGACGGCCGGCGACACCGCGCCGGTGGTGCGCGCGCTCGAACGCATGCTCGCGATGCGCGCCTACCAGCGCAGCAAACATGTCGACGGCCGCGCCAACCACGCCGCGATCGAGCAGGTGAACCTCAGCGCCGCCACCGTCGAGGACATGTACCAGACGATGGCGATCGCCAACTACGAGGACCGCTTCGTGATCCCGACGACGCACCGCGAGTACGCCGAGAACGCCTTCAACGTGCGCGGCGGCTGCGGCTTCAGCTTCGGCAACGGCTGCAGCGAGGGCACGACCGAGACCAGCCTGTTCGGCAGCGAGAAGAAGCGGACCATTCCCATCAAGGCGGCGGTGTGAGATGAAGAACCCAGCGATGACCCTGACGCTGCGCGCGCTCGCGCACCTGCTCGGCTACCCCGATGCCGCGCTGCGCGGCCACCTCGGCGAGCTGCGCGAGGCGCTGCACCGCGAAGGCGCGCTCGGTGCCGCGCGGCAGGCCGAGCTCGACGCGCTGATCGCGCGGCTCGCCGGCCCGCGCACCTATGACACCGAGGCCGCCTATGTCGAGACCTTCGACCGGGGCCGCGGCACCGCGCTGCACCTGTTCGAGCATGTGCACGGCGACAGCCGCGACCGCGGGCCGGCGATGGTCGACCTGGTGAAGACCTACGAGGCCGCCGGCCTGTTCCTCGCGCCGGGCGAGCTGCCCGACCACCTCACCGTGGTGCTCGAGTACGCGTCGACCCAGCCGCCGGCCGCGGCCGGCGAGTTCCTGCGCGAGATCGCGCACATCCTGCAGGCGATCTTCAGCGCGCTGCTGCGCCGGCAGAGCCCGTACGCGAGCGTCATCGCCGCCGTGCTGGACCTGGCCGGCGAACGCGCCCAGGCCGTCAAGCTGCCGACCGACGACCCCCAGGCGGCTGCCTGGCAGCCGCCGCCCCCCGCGGGGGCTCGGCCGGCTTGGGGCGGCCCGGCGCCGGCCGATGAGCCCACGCTCGACGAGAGCTGGGAGGAGCCGCCGGCCTTCGGCGGCTGCTCGACGCAGGGCCAGGCCCGCCCGGGCCAGCCGCAGCCGATCCGCATCCACAAGCCCGCTCCGGGAGCCCGCGCATGAACACCACCGTGCACAACTTCCTGTTCAACGTCTACCCGTACATCTGCCTCGCGGTCTTCCTGATGGGCAGCCTGGCGCGCTTCGACCGCGACCAGTACACGTGGAAGAGCGATTCCTCGCAGCTGCTGCGCGCCGGCCAGCTGCGCTGGGGCAGCAACCTGTTCCACGTCGGCATCCTGTTCCTGCTGTTCGGCCACACGGTCGGGCTGCTGACGCCGCACTTCCTCTACGAGCCCTTCATCACTGCGCCGCAGAAGCAGCTGCTCGCGATCGTCAGCGGCGGCATCGCCGGGCTGGTGTGCTTCATCGGGCTGACGCTGCTGCTGCACCGCCGGCTGTTCGATGCGCGCATCCGCCTGACCAGCCACCGCACCGACCTCGCGATCCTGATCATCCTGTGGGTGCAGCTGAGCCTGGGCCTGGTGACGCTGCCCTTCTCGTGGGCGCATCGCGCCGACGCGAGCGCGATGCTGATCCTGGCCGACTGGGCCCAGGGCATCGTCACCTTCCGCCCGGACGCGAGCGCGCTGGTGGCGCTGGATTGGCCGTTCAAGCTGCACATGGTGCTGGGCATGACGATCTTCCTGCTGTTCCCCTTCAGCCGGCTGGTGCATGTGTGGAGCGGGCTGGCCTCGGTGGCCTACCTGTTCCGGCCCTACCAGGTCGTGCGCTCGCGCCGGCTCAACGTGCCGGCCGGCCAGCAGCAGCCGCGCCGCCCGGCGTGAGGAGCCTCCCGATGGACACGCTCCCCCCCGTTCCGCAGGTCAACGGCATCGTGCTGGCCGAGCCGCAGGAGTCCCTGGACGACGCGACGCTGCGCCAGCGCGCCTGCGCCGAGCTGCTGCGCCAGGCGGCCCAGCGCGCCGGGCTGCTCGCCGGCGACGACCCGCCACCGCAGGCCGGCGTGATGAGCGAGGCCGCCAGCCTCGCGATCGAGGCGCTGCTCGAGCGCGAGCTGCAGCTGCCCGAGCCGTCCGACGAGGCCTGCCGCCGTCACTTCGACGCGCATGCCGCGCGCTACGCCGTCGGCGAGCGTGTGCGCGCCCGCCATGTGCTGTTCGCGGTGACGCCGGGCCTCGACGTCGCCGCGCTGCGCCGGCGCGCCGAGGCCTGCCTGCTCGACCTGCGCTGCGACCCCGGCCACGCAGCGCCGGGCACGGCCGACCGCTTCGGCGAGGTGGCCCGCACGAGTTCCAACTGCCCGAGCGGCGCCGACGGCGGCGAGCTCGGCTGGCTCGAGGCCGGGGACTGCGCGCCCGAGTTCGCCCGCGAGCTGTTCGGCCAACCGGAGGTCGGCGTGCTGCCGCGGCTGGTGCACAGCCGCTTCGGCCTGCATGTGGTCGAGGTGCTGGCGCGCGATCCGGGCCAGGCTCCGGGCTTCGAGGCGGTGCGCTCGGCGGTCGCGCAGACGCTGCGCCAGCAGAGCTTCACGACCGCGCTGCGCCAGTACCTGCAGCTGCTCGCCGGGGCAGCGACGCTCGAGGGCGTCGATCTCGACGCGGCCGCGACGCCGCTGGTGCAGTAGGCCATGCCCGACGAACTGCTCGACCGCCTGCGGCGCTTCCACGACGACGCGTTCCCGCAGTACCGCTCGACCTTCCGCCACCTGGTCGACGACGGCCAGCACCCGACGACGCTGTTCATCGGCTGCTCCGACTCGCGCCTCGTGCCCTACCTGCTGACCGGCGCCGGGCCAGGCGAGCTCTTCCTGGTGCGCAATGTCGGCGCCTTCGTGCCGCCATGGGACGGCTCGCGCGGCTACCACGGCACCGCCGCGGCGATCGAGTTCGCGGTGCTGAGCCTGCAGGTCACGCGCATCGTCGTCTGCGGCCACAGCCACTGCGGCGGCATCCGCGCGCTCTACGGCGAGCTGCCGGCCGAGGCGCGCAACCTCGCGCAGTGGCTGGACCTCGGCCGCGAGGCCGCGCTGCCGGTCGCCGAGCCGGGGCCCGAGGTGCTGCGCCGCACCGAGCAGCGCGCCATCGTGCTGCAGCTCGAGCGGCTGATGGACTATCCGATGGTGCGCGAGCGCGTCGAGCACCACTCCCTCACACTGCACGGCTGGCACTACGTGATCGAGGACGGCGAGGTGCATGTCTTCGACGTGCAGCGCGGCGCCTTCGTCGCCGCATCGGACGCCGAGCATGCCGGCACCGGCCCCTACGCCGATTACCGCGACCACGACACACCGCCCTCGCGATGAAGACCCTGCCGATCCGCCCGACCCGACCCGCCGAGGCGGCCGACCGACCGTCGCCGGCGCCGCCCGACATGCGCTGGCGCTTCGCGCGTCTGCTGAGCGCGCCGCACCGCCTCGGCTTCTTCGCCGCCGCGCTGCTGCTGGCCACCAGCGCGCTGTGGTGGGCCGCCGTGCTGGTGGCGCGCGCCGCCGGCCTCGCACTGCCCTGGGCGGTGCCGCCCTCGCTCGCGCACGGCCTGCTGATGAGCCTGGGCTTCATGCCGCTGTTCATCACCGGCTTCCTGTTCACCGCCGGACCGCGCTGGCTGGCCCTGCCCGAGGTGGCCGCCGCGACGCTGCGCACGCCGGTCGCGCTGATGGTCGGCGGCTGGGCGCTGGCGCTGGCGGGCTTTCATGCGTCGGGCACGCTGGCGGCGGCGGGCCTCGCCGCCGTGGCGCTGGGCTGGGCCGCGCTCGTGGGGCGCTTCATCGGCCTGCTGCGCGCCAGCCCGGCGAGCGACCGGCTCCATGCGACGCTGGTCGCGGTGGCCGGCGGGATCGGCGTGCTCGCGCTGGCGCTGGCCTCGGCCGGCCTGGGCCTCGGCGAGCCCGTGCTGGTGCGCGCCGCCGCGCAGATCGCGCTGTGGGGCTTCCTGGCACCGACCTTCGCGGTGGTCTCGCACCGCATGATCCCCTTCTTCACCGCCAGCGCGCTGCCGGCGCTCGAGGCCTGGCGACCGAATGCGCTGCTGGCGCCGATGCTCGGCGTGCTGGGACTGGAGGCGATCTTCGCGGTGGCCGAACTGCTGTACTGGCCGCTGCCGGCGCCGGCGCGCTGGGTGCAGGTCGGCGTCGAGGCGCCCACCGCCGCGCTGATGCTGTGGCTGGCCTGGCGCTGGGGCCTGGTGCAAAGCCTGCGCATCCGGCTGCTGGCGATGCTGCATGCCGGCTTCGTCTGGCTCGGCCTGGCGCTGCTGCTGTCGGCGGTCTCGCACGCGCTGATGGCCACCAGCGCCGACAGCCGCTCGCTCGGCCTCGCGCCGCTGCACGCGCTGGGCATGGGCTATCTCGGGGCCACGCTGGTGGCGATGATCACGCGCGTCGCGGCCGGCCACAGCGGGCGGCCGCTGGCGGCCGACGACTTCGTCTGGCGGCTCTACTGGATCCTGCAGCTCGGCGTGCTGCTGCGCGTGGCCGCGGCGCTGTGGCCCGCGGCGCCGGCGGCGCTGCCGCTGGCGGCGGTGGCCGCGTGGTCGCTGGCGGCCGTCGGCTGGGCGCTGCGCTACGGGCGCTGGCTGGGCCGGCCCCGCATCGACGGGCGGCCCGGCTGAGGGCCCGGTCCCCGCCCATCCCGGAGGAGTCGCCCCATGTCACAACCCCATGCCCTGTCCGGCCAGGTGCTCAGCGTCGCGCCGTTCGGCGCCGCGCTGACGGTGGCCCGCAGCACGGCCTTGATCAAGGCCACCCAGCTGGAGATCGTGCGCCTCGTGCTGATGGCCGGCCAGGCGCTGCGCGAGCACCGGGTGGGCGGCGAGATCACCGTGCAATGCCTCGAAGGCGAGGTCGAGCTCGTGCTGCCCGGGGCGACCCGCACGCTCGCCGCCGGTGACTGGCTGCACCTGGCCGCGCGCGAGCCGCACGCGCTGCGGGCGCTCAGCGACGCGTCGCTGCTGGTGACGATCTGCCTGCTGCCGGCGCCCTGAGCCCGCGCCGCACGGCGCCTGCCATCACCGCGGCGAAGCCGAGGATGGCCAGCGCGTGCGCGGCGCCCGCGGCGGCAAGCGCGCTCGCCGAGCCGGCCTCGCTGGCCCCGATGCGCAGCAGCAGGCTCGCCGACAGCAGCCACAGCGGCGCACGCGCCCAGCGCGTGTAGGCCGGCCGCAGCCGCGCCAGCGCCGGCAGCATGATCGGCGCGTGGCCGAACACCATCGCGAACACGAAGCCGAGCAGCACCGCATGCGGCGCCACCGCGGCCGCGCCCCCCGGTCGCAGCAGGCCGAGCGCGCCCAGCACGGCGCCCACCAGCAGCCAGCCGTAGCCGATCGTCAGGCAGTGGCCGGTGTGGCCGACCCAGCCCTCGCGCCGCCCCAGGCGCGGGGCGAGGTCGTGGCGCAGCAGCCAGACGGCCAGCCCGGCGCAGGCGGCCCACCACAGCGCCTGCGGCCCCCCCGCCGGCACGCCCGGCAGGCCCGCCATGCCGGCCTGCGCGCCCAGCACCGCCGCGGCACCGGCGGCCACCAGCCCGAGGAAGGCGCGCTGCGCCGCGGTCGACAGCCGCACGAACTGCATCAGCTCGCGCCGTTCGCCGGCGATCGTGCCGACCAGGAAGGCCATCCAGCCCAGCGTCGCGGCCGGCCCGTCGCCACGCGCCCAGGCCAGCGTGCCCAGCCCCCAGGCCAGCGCCGCGGCCGCCTCGACACCCAGGTGCAACGACCAGGCCCGGGTGCACCCCGCCCACAGGTAGAGCCCGAACAGCAGCAACGCCGCCGCGCCCCAGCACGGCGCCGCAAGCTCGGGGCGCCCGGCGGCCCAGGCCAGCAGCCCGCCCAGGCCGGCCGCCAGCGGCGCGAGCAGCCCGGCGCTGCGCTGCAGCGCCACCGCGCGCTCCAGCGCGATCAGCGTGCCGAACACGCCGCCCACCATCACCGCGCCATGGTCAGCCAGCGCGCCCGCCGGCAGCGGCCAGCCCAGCCGCAGCAGGCCGCCGGCGAGGCCGGCCAGCAGGTTCAGCGCGGCCAGCGCGGCACTGGCGAGCATGCCGGCGCGGAACAGCGCGCTCGGACCCATTGCCGGGCGCGGCCCGCGCCCCTCAGCCCAGCCGGACCGCGTGGCCCTGCCGGTTGAAGGGGATGAAGCGCTCGAGCTCGCCGCTGCGCACCGCCTCGACCATGCGCTCGAGCGCCGCCACGACCTTGGCCTCGGCCGGCGGCAGCGGGCCGGCACCGCCGATCGCGGCGGCGAACACCAGCGCCCAGGGCGGACCGGCGGTCGCGGCCTCGGCGGCCAGCGCGTCGAAGCCGCTCAGCGCCCACGGATCCTTGTCGACGCACATCAGCGGCGCCAGCTCGCCCGACTCGCCGGCCTCGAACCGTGCGCGCTGCGCGGCGCTGGCATCCTCGGGCAACGTGGCGCCGGCAAAGACCAGCAGCAGGCGCTGGGCATCGGGCTGCTGGCGGGCCGCGTGCAGCAGGTCATCGAAGGTGGAGATCTCCATGGTGCTCCCGGGTCAGCGGGTGTCGGGCTCGTCGCCCTGCCAACCGAAATGCCGTCGCAGCGCCGGAGCCATGCGCGCCGGCGTCCAGCCGAGGCGCGCATCGAGCCGGACCTGCACGACAAAGCCGCCGGGCAGCGCGCGCTGCACCGCGGCCGTGGCGTCCTCGACCAGCAGGTCGGCCATCGGGCAGGTCGCGCTGGTCGGGACCAGCAGCACCTCGACCCGGCCGGCCCGGACCTCGATGCGCTCGACCAGACCGAGGTCGACGATGCTCTCGCCGATCTCGGGATCGAGCACCTCGCCCAGCGCGGCGCGCACCTGCTCGGTCAGGGCCCGTTCATCCATGGGGCGATTGGAAGCCCAGCGGCGGCGCGCGGTCTTGTCGCAGCGCAAGACCATCGCAGGCGGAAGGCCTTGCCGCGCCCGCAGCGGCGGCTTTCGCGACATCATCGCGCCATGGCGCCGATCGACTTGCACCCGACGCTGAAGCTGGCGCATGTGGCGCTCGTCACCGCCAGCGGCCTGCTGTTCGCGCTGCGCGGCGCGGCGGTGCAGGCCGGCGCGGCCTGGGCGATGCGGCGGCCCTGGCGCCTGCTCAGCGTCGTGATCGACACCCTGCTGCTCACGGCCGGCGCCATGCTGTGGTGGCTGCTCGGGCTGCACCCGGTGCGCGACCCCTGGCTCGGGACCAAGCTGGCGCTGCTGCTGCTCTACATCGTGCTCGGCTCGCTGGCGATGAAGCGCGGCCGCACGCCGGCGGTGCGACGCGCCAGCTACGCGGCGGCGCTGGCCACCTACCTGTTCATCGCGACCGTGGCGCTGCGGCACCAGCCGCTCGGGCTGCTGGCCGGCGCCTGAGGCCATGACGACGCGCCTGAGCCTGCATGCCGCGCCCTCGGCCGGCTTCGACCAGCCCTTCGAGATGCTGCGGGCCTGCCACGAGCGGGTCGAGCGCATGCTCGGCCTGCTCGAGCGCCTGGAGCGGCATCTGGCCACCGCGGGCTGCGACGACGCGGCCCGCCAGGCGGCCCAGGACGTGATGCGCTACTTCGACCTCGCCGGCCCGGCGCACCACGAGGACGAGGAGCAGCACGTGCTGCCGCTGCTGGCGGCCGATCCCGACCCCGCGCTGCGGGCCTTGGCGGCGCGGCTGCGGCAGGAGCATCTCTGCATGGCGCAGCAGTGGCGGGACCTGCGCACCGACCTCGCCGGGGTGGTCGACGGCCAGGCTCCGGCGCCAGCCGACACCGCGCGCGCGGCGCGCTGGCGCGGCTTCGCGGCGCTGTACCGCGAGCACCTGCGCGCCGAGGAAGAGCGGGCCTACCCGCCCGCCCAGGCCCGGCTCGACGCCCCGGCCCAGACCGCCATGGGCGGCGAGATGGCCGCCCGGCGCGGCGCCGCCAAAGTTTGATCGAGCGCAGACGCGTCGCGCCTCGCTCCCCCTAGAGTCCGCGCCATGCGTCGCCCCTGGAGCCTCTCGACCAAGATGGGCACCATGGGCGGCGCCTTGCTGCTGATGGCGCTGTGCTCGATCGGCCTGACGCTGTGGGTGACCTGGCAGCTCGAGGGCGGCGCCGCCGCCGTCAACGAGGCCGGCCGCATGCGCATGCAGACCTGGCGGCTGGCGCAGACGCTGGCCGTCGGCGACACCGGCCGCGCGGCGGCGCTGGCCCGCCAGTTCGACCAGAGCGTGGCGCTGCTGCGCGACGGCGACGCCTCGCGGCCGCTGTTCGTGCCGGGCGACGGCCGTTCGCAGGCCACCTTCGGCGACGTGCAGCGGGACTGGGGCGCGCTGCGCGCCGCCTGGTCGGCCACGCCGCCGCCGGCGGCGTCCGAGGCGGCGCGCCAGGCCGAGGCCTTCGTCGCGCGCATCGACGGCTTCGTCTCGGCGATCGAGCGGCAGCTCGCCCGGCTGACCGCGGTGCTCAACGGCTTCCAGTTCGTGATGGTGGCGCTCGTCATCGCCAGTGCGGTGGCGCTGATGTACTCGGCCTACCTGTTCGTGTTCAACCCGCTCGCGCGGCTGCAGGCGGGGCTGGCGCGCGTCGGCCAGGGCGACCTGGCGGCGCGGGTCGACGCCGGCGTCGACGACGAGTTCGGCGCGCTGGCGGCCGGCTTCAATCGCATGGCGCAGACGCTGCAGGGCCTCTACCAGAACCTGGAAGCCAAGGTGCAGGAGAAGACGCTGCGCCTCGAGACCCAGCATGCGCGGCTGGCGGCGCTGTACGAGGCCGCCGCCTTCGTCAACCAGGCCGCGACGCTCGACGAGCTGGCCCAGGGCTTCGCGCGCCAGGCGCGCCGCGTGGCCGGGGCCGACGCCTCCGCGGTGCGCTGGTCCGACGAGGCCAACCGCCGCTACCTGCTGCTGGCCTCCGACTGCCTGCCCGACGAGCTGGTGCAGGAGGAACGCTGCATGCGCACCGGCGACTGCAGCTGCGGCCAGGCCGAGGGTGAGGCCCGCACGCGCGTGATCCCGATCCGCTCGAGCGGGTCCGACGCCCGGCTCGGCCACTGCAGCAAGGCCGGCTTCGAGACCGTGATCAGCGTCCCGGTGCGCGCCCAGGACCGCCTGGTCGGCGAGCTGGACCTGTTCTACCGCCACGCCTCGAGCCTCGACGACGAGGACCGCGCGCTGCTCGAGACGCTGGCCAGCCACCTGGCCGGCGCCATCGAGGGCCTGCGCGTCGGCGCCCTCGAGCGCGAGAGCGCGGTCGCCGAGGAGCGCAGCCTGCTCGCGCGCGAGCTGCACGACAGCATCGCGCAGAGCCTGGCCTTCCTGAAGATCCAGGTCGGGCTGCTGCGCGGCGCGCTGGCGCGCCACGACGACGCCCAGGTCGAGGCCGTGCTCGGCGAGGTCGACGCCGGCGTGCAGGAGAGCCTGTCGCATGTGCGCGAGCTGCTGCTGCACTTCCGCACCCGCACCAACACCGAGGACATCGCGCCGGCACTGCAGACCACGTTGCGCAAGTTCGAGCAGCAGACCGGCATGCGCACGCAGCTGGCGATCGAGGGCGAGGGCCTGCCGCTCGACCCCGACGTGCAGGTGCAGGTGCTGCACGTGGTGCAGGAGGCGCTGTCGAACGTGCGCAAGCATGCGAGCGCACAGCAGGTCTGGGTCCGCGTGCAGCAGGCACCGCCCTGGCGGGTCGAGGTGCGCGACGACGGCATCGGCTTCCCCGACGCCCAGCGGCCGCCCGACGAGACCCATGTGGGACTGCGCATCATGCGCGAGCGCGCGCAGCGCATCGGCGCGACGGTCGAGCTGCGCTCGGCGGCCGGCGCGGGCACCAGCGTCGCGCTGACGCTGCCGGCGTCGCAGCGCAAGGCGGCATGAGTCACCCCGTGTCAACCGCTCCTCGGCAAGCCGGGCGCCGGGCCGCTCCCAAGCCGGCCCGCGTCCCCCCGGGGGACCGACCGGCGTCCCCGTCGGTCGAGGGGCTGTCATGAGCGCCTCGATCCGCGTGCTGGTGGTCGACGACCACACGCTGTTCCGCCGCGGGCTGATCGCGCTGCTCGCGGGCGATGCACGCTTCACGGTCGTCGCCGAGGCGGGCGACGCCGGCGAGGCGCAGCGCCGCGCCGCCGAGACCCGGCCCGAGCTGATCCTGCTCGACAACCACATGCCCGGCGTCAACGGCGTGGACGCGCTCGCCGGGCTGCGCGAGGTCGCGCCGCAGGCGCGGGTGTTGATGCTCACCGTCAGCGAGGACGAGCGCGACCTGGCCGCCGCGCTGCGCGGTGGCGCCAGCGGCTACCTGCTCAAGACCGCCGACAGCGACGACCTCGCCAGCGCGATCCTGCGCACGGTCGCGGGAGAATCGGTCGTCAGCCCGCAGATGACCGGCAAGCTGGTCAGCGCCTTCCAGTCGCTGCAGCCCGGCGGGGCCCCTGCGCCAGCCGACCCGATCGAGGGCCTGTCGCCGCGCGAGCGCGAGATCCTGGCGCTGATCCGGCAGGGCGCGAGCAACAAGGAGATCGCGCGCACGCTCGACATCGCCGAACCCACCGTGAAGATCCACGTGCAACACATCCTGCGCAAGCTGAACCTGCATTCACGCGTGCAGGCCGCGGTCTACGCGGCGGAGCGCTCCGCATGAGCGCCGCGCCCGCCGGCCCGCGGCCCGACCCCGACGGCGCCGAGGTCTCCGACGCCCTGGAGCTGCTGGCCCTGCGCTACTCGGTCGGCCCGAAGTTCCTCGTGTCGCCGGCGCCGACGCCGGCCCAGTGGCGGCGCGCCGCGGCGCTGGCCCAGCGCGCGCCGGACCACGACGGACTGCGGCCGTTTCGCTTCGTCGTCGTCGCCGACGGCCAACGCGCCGCCCTGGCCGAGCTGTTCGCCCAGGACGCGATCCGCCGCGGCCACGCCCCGGCCGAGGTGGCCAAGGCCCGCGCGCGGGCCTACAACGGCCCCGGCCTGGCCGCGCTGGTCGGGCGCGTGCGCACGGACGTCGACGACGTGCCGGCGCACGAGCAGTGGGTGTGCATCGGTGCCGCGCTGATGAACTTCCTCAACGCGCTGCACCTGATGGGCTTCGGCGCCAAGGCGCTCAGCGGCACCTCGGTGGCCGCCCCGGCGATCCAGTCGGCCTTCTGCCGCGACGGCGAGACGCTGGTGACCTGGGTGGTGGCCGGCCGCCCGGTGCGCGCAGCCCACCCGCGGCACGACGAGGCCGCCCCGCTCATCGGCGACTGGGCTCCCCCGTCGGCGACCACAGCGCCGTAGCCGCCGCGCCCGCTCAGCGCGCCGCGCGCTCGAAACCCTCGCGGTTGGGCATGCGCACGGCCGCCAGCGTCGCGGCGTCGAGCACCGCGTCGGCCGCGACGATGCCGTTGGCGTGCAGCAGCCAGGCGCTCAGCGCGTAGGCCTCGTCGGCGCCCAGCGAGCCGGGTGCGTCGATCGGCATCGCGCGGCGCAGGTAGTCGTACAGCGTCGTCGCGTAAGGCCAGTACTGGCCGACCGTCTTCTCGGGCCAGGGGCTGGCGGTCAGCGGCGCGCGCCCGACCAGCCGCCCGCCGGAGCCGCCCGTGCCGTCGGCGCCATGGCAGGCCGCGCAGCGCGCCACGTACAGCGCGCGCCCCTCGGCGACCGAGCCACGCCCCGGCGGCAGGCCGCGGCCGTCGGGGAACACGGTGGTGTCGGCGCGCGCCGCCTCGGCCGGCGCGAGCGGCCGCCCCAGGCGCGGCGCCAAGGGCTCGGCCGGCGGCACCGCCGCGCAGGCCGCGAGCAGTGCCGCGAGCGCCAACGCGGCGGCGCTACGCATAGCCGTGGCTGACGTAGCCATGCGCGTCGACCTCCCACGAGACGATCGCGTGGTAGTGGTAGAAGCCGCGCGTGCCGCGCTCGGCCAGCAGCGCGGCCCGGCCGGGCTGGACCGCGCCGCTCTCGTCGGTCGCGCGGCTCTGCAGCACCGCCGGCCGGCCCTCCCAGGACCACGGCGCGCGAAAGCGCGTCAGGCAGCGCGGCAGCACCGGGCCCTGCAGCGTGGCGTCGCGCCAGCTCGCACCGCCGTCGGCCGAGACCTCGACGCGCACGATGCGCCCGCGCCCGCTCCAGGCCAGCCCGCGCAACTCCTGCCAGCCCGGCCCCGGCAGGCTCTGGCCATGCGAGGGCGTGGTGATCAGCGACTTGACCTGCATCTCGAAGGCGAACTGGCGCGCCCGCCCCGAGGGCAGCAGCTCGGTGTAGCGCGCCGTCTCGTTGCGCCCCATCGCGGGCTGGTCGGCGACCTGCAGGCTTGCGAGCCACTTGACGCTGTTGACGCCGCGCCAGCCCGGCACCAGCAGCCGCAGCGGGTAGCCATTCTCGGGCCGCAGGCGCTCGCCGTTCTGGTAGAGCGCGACGAGGCAGTCGTCGAAGGCCTTCTCGAGCGGCAGGCTCATGTGGAAGGCGCCCGCGTCGGCCCCGGTCGCGACCAGCCAGCCCGCGCCGCGCTCGGCGCCCGCCTCCTCGAGCAGCAGAGACAGCGGCACGCCGCTCCACTCGCTGCACGAGACCAGGCCGTGCAGCAGCCCCGCCGGGCGCTGCGCCGGCTCCTCGTGCCAGCCGGCATTGCTGTTGCCGCCACACTCGATGAAGAGCTGCTGCGAGCGCAGCGGGTAGCGCAGCAGCGCCTCGACGTCCCAGGCGAGCGGCTGGCGCAGCCGCCCGTGCAGCAGCAGCCGGTGGCGCGTCGCGTCGATGGCCGGCGTGCCGTTGTGGTTGCGCACGAAGTGCAGGCCGTTGGGCGTGAGCGTGCCCTCGAGGCGCTCCAGCGGCGTCCAGGCCGCGCCGTTGCCGTCGATGCCACGGTGGTTCAGGCCGGCGCGGCGGCGCGTCGCCTGCTCCTGCGGCGCGGGCTGGCCGTAGTCGCTGAAGGGCGCGCCGGGCTGGTGCCGCCAGGGCTCGGGATCGGCCGCCGGGGCCGCCGCGGCCGGTGCGGCCAGCGCCGGCCCGAGCAGCAGCCCCCGGCGCACGAAGCCGCGGCGGTCCAGCGTCGGATCCGGGTCGGAGGGCTTGTCGGGCGTCATGG
>DATMJX010000287.1:0-6086 GCA_035553715.1 Methylibium sp. | reverse complement strand
GAAGAATTCTCGGTTGCCGTCGCCGCCGGCGACGGCGCTGTCGAACCAGTCGCGCACCTGCAGGCCGAGCGACGCGCAGGCGGCGCGCAGCTTGGCCTCGACCTCGGCGTAGGAGCGCGCGCTCTTGACGAGCCCGCCCTTGCCGATGTCCTTGGGCTGCAGCTCGAACTGCGGCTTGACCAGCGCCAGCAGCTCGCCGCCGGGGCCGAGCAGCGGCGGCAGCGCCGGCAGCACGGTGGTCAGCGGGATGAAGCTCAGGTCCGCGACGATCACATCGAAGCCGGCCACCGGCATCGCGGCGCCGAGCGCGGCGTGCGTCAGGCCGCGGGCGTTCAGCCCCTCGATCGCGGTGACCCGCGCATGCCCGCGCAGCGACGGGTGCAGCTGGCCGTGGCCGACATCGACCCCGACGACCCGCGCCGCACCGCGTGCCAGCAGCACCTCGGTGAAGCCGCCGGTGCTCTGGCCGACGTCGAGCGCGGTGGCGCCCGCCGGGTCGAGGCCGCAGTGCGCCAGCGCCGCCTCGAGCTTGAGTCCGGCGCGCGAGACCCAGCGCAGCTCGGCGCTGTCGGTGATGCGCAGCTCGGTCGCGTCCGGCAGGTCCTCGCCGCTCTTGCGCAGCACCGCCCAGCCGCCGGCCGCGCGACGCTCGACCGCGCCACGCTCGATCAGCCGCTGCGCGGCCGAACGCGTCGGCGCGAGGCCGCGTTGCAAGAGAAGCTGGTCCGCACGAGGCATGGGTCAATCCAAGCGGCCGCCGCGGATCCGGCTATGCCGGTCCGCCAGCGGCGCCCCCCTGGAGGGGGCGCGGCGAAGCCGCAACGGGGGTGGGCGTCAATACCGGTAGGTGTCGGGCTTGTAGGGGCCCTGCTTGGGCACGCCGATGTACTCGGCCTGCTCGTCGGTCAGCTCGGTGAGCATCGCGCCGACCTTCTTCAGGTGCAGCCGCGCGACCTTCTCGTCGAGGTGCTTGGGCAGCACGTAGACCTTGCCGGCCTCGTAGTAGTCGCTGTGCGTGAACAGCTCGATCTGCGCGATCGTCTGGTTGGCGAAGGACGAGCTCATCACGAAGCTCGGGTGGCCGGTCGCGCAGCCCAGGTTCACCAGGCGGCCCTTGGCCAGCAGGATGATCTTCTTGCCGTCGGGGAAGATCACGTGGTCGACCTGGGGCTTGATCTCGTCCCACTGCAGCTTCTCGAGCGAGGCGACGTCGATCTCGTTGTCGAAGTGGCCGATGTTGCAGACGATGGCCTCGTCCTTCATCGCCGCCATGTGCTCGTAGCGGATCACGTTCTTGTTGCCGGTGGCGCTGACGAAGATGTCGGCCTTGTCGGCGGCGTACTCCATCGTCACGACCTTGTAGCCTTCCATCGCGGCCTGCAGCGCGTTGATCGGGTCGATCTCGGTGACCCAGACCTGCGCCGACAGCGCGCGCAGCGCCTGCGCCGAGCCCTTGCCGACGTCGCCGTAGCCGGCCACCACCGCCACCTTGCCGGCGACCATCACGTCGGTCGCGCGCTTGATCGAGTCGACCAGCGACTCGCGGCAGCCGTAGAGGTTGTCGAACTTGCTCTTGGTGACGCTGTCGTTGACGTTGATCGCGCGGAACAGCAGCGTGCCCTTGGCCGCCATTTCCTTCAGGCGGTGCACGCCGGTGGTGGTCTCCTCGGTCACGCCGATGATCTGCGCGCTCTTGCGGCTGTACCAGGTGGCGTCCTCGGCCAGCTTGGCCTTGATCGCGGCGTACAGGCAGGTCTCTTCCTCGCTCTTCGGGTGGGCGAGCACCGAGGCGTCCTTCTCGGCCTTCTTGCCCAGGTGCATCAGCAGCGTCGCGTCGCCGCCGTCGTCGAGGATCATGTTCGGGCCTTCGCCGTCCGTGCCCTTGGCGCCGAACTCGAAGATGCGGTGGGTGTAGTCCCAGTAGTCGGCCAGCGTCTCGCCCTTGTAGGCGAACACCGGCGTGCCGGCCTCGACCAGCGCCGCGGCGGCGTGGTCCTGGGTCGAGAAGATGTTGCACGAGGCCCAGCGCACCTTCGCGCCCAGCGCCTCCAGCGTCTGCACCAGCACGGCGGTCTGGATCGTCATGTGCAGCGAGCCGGTGATGCGCGCGCCCTTGAGCGGCTGGCTGGCGGCGAATTCCTGGCGGATCGCCATCAGGCCGGGCATCTCGGTCTCGGCGATCTTGATTTCCTTGCGGCCCCAGTCGGCCAGCGACAGGTCGGCGACGTGGAAATCGGTGGCGGGCGGGGTCTTCAGAACGGCGCTCATGGCGGGTCTCCGGTGTTCAGGGACCACAGGCCGTGCCGTGCTGGGGGTCGGGTGCGACTCACCGGCAGCCAGGGGCCTGCGGGTGAGCGCCGTTGCATCGAGGGATGACTTCCGAGCCTGGCTCCCATGGCGGGAGTTGCAACGCTCCTCGAAAGTGCCGCCATTGTAGCCCGGGCAGCGACAATAGCCGGTTCGCCGAGGGGCCGATCAGCGCCCCGCCACCGGCCCATTTCCTGGCTTGACCGTGTCCGACCTCCCGCTCCAGACCGAGGTGCGCCGCCGCCGCACCTTCGCGATCATTTCCCACCCCGACGCCGGCAAGACCACGCTGACCGAGAAGCTGCTGCTGTTCTCGGGCGCGATCCACATCGCCGGCTCGGTCAAGGCGCGCAAGGCCAGCCGCCACGCGACCTCCGACTGGATGGAGATCGAGAAGCAGCGCGGCATCTCGGTGGCCAGCTCGGTGATGCAGATGCTCTACCGCGACTGCGTCATCAACCTGCTCGACACCCCCGGCCACAAGGACTTCTCGGAAGACACCTACCGCGTGCTGACCGCGGTGGACGCCGCGCTGATGGTCATCGACGCGGCCAACGGCGTCGAGCCGCAGACGCGCCGGCTGATCGAGGTCTGCCGCCAGCGCGACACGCCCATCCTGACCTTCGTCAACAAGATGGACCGCGAGGGCAAGGAGCCGCTCGAACTGCTCGACGAGATCGAGCAGGAGCTCGGCATGCCCTGCGTGCCCATGACCTGGCCGGTGGGCCAGGGCAAGGCCTTCGGCGGCATCGTCGACCTGCGCAGGCAGCAGATGCGGCTCTTCAAGGCCGGCGCCGACAAGCGCGACGAGGAGGGCGACGAGATCGTGCCGCTGACCGAGGCCGACACGCTGCGCGCGCGCTTCGGCCACGACTACGAACTCGCCGAGCAGAACATCGAGCTCTTGACCGAGGCCGCGCCGGCCTTCGACGAGGCCGCCTTCGTTGCCGCCAAGCAGACGCCGGTGTTCTTCGGCTCCGGCGTCAACAACTTCGGCGTGCAGGAGGTGCTGGACGCGCTCGTGGACCTGGCGCCGCCGCCGGCCGCGCGCCATGTGACGAAGGCCGATGGCAGCGACGTCGAGATCGCGCCGGCCTCGCCGGGCTTCTCCGGCGTCGTGTTCAAGGTCCAGGCGAACATGGACCCCTCGCACCGCGACCGCATCGCCTTCGTGCGCGTCAACTCCGGCCGCTACGAGTCGGGCATGAAGCTGCGCGTGCAGCGCACGTCCAAGGAGCTGCGGCCGACCTCGGTCGTGACCTTCCTGTCCCAGCGCCGCGAGGCGGTCGAGGAGGCCTATGCCGGCGACATCATCGGCTTCACGACCCATGGCGGCGTGCAGCTCGGCGACACCATCACCGATGCCGACGCGCCCACGAGCTTCGGCACCTACACCGGCCTGCCCTTCTTTGCGCCCGAGCTGTTCCAGACCGTCGAGCTGGCCAACCCGATGAAGAGCAAGCAGCTGCAGCAGGGCCTGATGCAGCTGGGCGAGGAGGGCGCGATCCAGGTCTTCCGCCCGACGGTCGGCGGCGCGATGCTGCTCGGCGCGGTCGGCCAGCTGCAGTTCGAGGTGGTGCAGCACCGCCTGAAGGCCGAGTACGGCGTCGAGGCGCGGCTGGGCGCCTGCCGCTTCCACGGCGCGCGCTGGGTCACCTGCGAGGACGACGCGGCGATGCGCAAGTTCACCGACGAGGCCGCGAGCAAGCTCGCGCTCGACGCGGCCGACACGCTGGCCTACCTGATGACCTCGCCCTACGACCTGCGGCTGACGCAGGAGCGCCACCCCAAGGTCGTGTTCCACCCGCTGCGCGAGCACGCCGGGCTGGCGCTGCAGCCGGCGGCCTGAGGGGGCGTCACGGCGGGGTGAGCGTGGCCGCGGCCTTGTGCTACACATCGGCCGGCCATGCCCCACGACGTCACCCTCATCACCACCATCGCCGCGGCCTTCGGGCTGGCGCTCGTGCTGGGTTTCCTGGCCGCGCGGCTCGGCCTGCCGGCGCTGGTCGGCTACCTCCTCGCCGGCATCGTGCTCGGGCCCAGCACGCCGGGCTTCGTCGCCGACCAGGCGATCGCCGGCCAGCTCGCCGAGATCGGCGTGATGCTGCTGATGTTCGGCGTCGGCCTGCACTTCTCGCTCGACGACCTGATGGCGGTGCGCAAGATCGCGCTGCCCGGCGCGGTCGCGCAGATGGGCGTGGCCACGCTGCTGGGCATGGGCCTGGCGCACTGGTGGGGCTGGAGCCTCGGCGCGGGCCTGGTGTTCGGCCTGGCGCTGTCGGTCGCGAGCACGGTGGTGCTGCTGAAGGCGCTCGAGGGGCGCGGCGCGGTCGAGTCGGTGAACGGCCGCATCGCAGTCGGCTGGCTGATCGTCGAGGACCTCGCGATGGTGCTGGTGCTGGTGCTGCTGCCGGCGGTGGCCGGCGCGCTCGGCGGCGCGACCGACGGCGGCAGCGGCAGCCTGTGGCTCACGCTCGGGCGCACGCTGCTGGAGGTGGCGGTCTTCGTCGCGCTGATGCTGGTCGTCGGGCGGCGCGTCTTCCCCTGGCTGCTGTGGCAGGTCACCAAGACCGGCTCGCGCGAGCTGTTCACGCTGTGCGTGATCGCCGCCGCGGTGACGATCGCCTACGGCTCGGCGGCGCTGTTCGGCGTGTCCTTCGCGCTCGGCGCCTTCTTCGCCGGCATGGTGCTGCGCGAGTCCGAGTTCAGCCACCGCGCGGCCGACGAGTCGCTGCCACTGCGTGACGCCTTCGCGGTGCTGTTCTTCGTCTCGGTGGGCATGCTGTTCGACCCGCGCGTGCTGCTCGAGCGGCCCGGCCAGGTGGCGGCGGTGGTCGCGATCATCGTGCTGGGCAAGTCGCTCGCGGCCAGCGTGGTGGTGCTGCTGTTCCGCTATCCGCTGAACACCGCGCTGACGGTCTCGGCCGGGCTGGCGCAGATCGGCGAGTTCTCCTTCATCCTCGCGGCGCTGGGCGTGTCGCTGGGGCTGCTGCCGCCCGAGGGCCAGAGCCTGATCCTGGCCGGCGCGCTGATCTCGATCGCGCTGAACCCGCTGGTGTTCTCGGCCATCGATCCGCTGCGCCGCTGGGTGCTGGCGCGCTCGGCCACCGCGCGCCGGCTCGAGGCGCGCGACGACCCGCTGGCCGAGCTGCCGGGGGACACCGAGCAGAAGTACCTGGCGCGCCAGGTCGTGATCGTCGGCTACGGCCGCGTCGGCCGCCAGGTCGCGGCGGCGCTGGCCGAAGCCGGGCTACCCTTCGTCGTGGCCGACCAGAACCGCGAGCGCGTCGAGGCGCTGCGCGCCGAGGGTCATGCGGCCGTGCTCGGCGACGCCACCGACCCGGCGGTGCTGATCCAGGCGCACATCGCGCAGGCGCGCATGCTGGTGATCGCGACGCCCGACTCGATCGACGCGCACCGCATGATCGAGACCGCACGCACGCTGAACCCGGCGATCCACGCCGTCGTGCGCGGTGGCTCCGAGGACGAGGCCCGGCGCCTCGAGCGCGACGACGGCGCACGCGTCTTCGTCGGCGAGCGCGAGCTGGCGCTGGCGATGGCGCGTCACGTCGTCGGCACGACGGCGCCGGCGGCGCGGCACTGAGGCCCAAAGACAAGGCCCCGGCCCCCGCTGCGCGGTGGCCGGGGCCTCGGCCCGGGAAGGGCAGGTCAGATCAGCGGCAGGTGCTGCGGATCGTTGCCCTCGGGCGTCGCCGGCAGCGGCGCGGCCGTGTCGGGCGCGGCGCTGCCGGCGACGCCCGAGGGCAACGATCCGCAGC
>DATMJX010000286.1:0-2468 GCA_035553715.1 Methylibium sp. | reverse complement strand
ACGAAGCTCACGGCCAGGCCGGTGGCGCCGGCGCGGGCGGTGCGGCCGATGCGGTGGGTGTAGTCGTCCGCCGAGCGCGGCAGGTCGTAGTTGACGACCACCGGCAGCCCGGGGATGTGCAGGCCGCGCGCCGCCATGTCGGTGGCCAGCAGCACGCGCAGCGCGCCGCGGTGGAACTCGGCCAGCACCCGCTGGCGCGCGCCCTGGCTGAGATCGCCGTGGAAGGCGGCGGCCGCGAGGCCGGCGCGGCGCAGCTTGTCGGCGACATGCTCGCTGGCATAGCGCGTGGCGACGAACACCAGCGCGCGCTCCCAGCCGCGGGTCTCGATCAGGTGGCGCAGCAGCGGCGTGCGCCGCGCCGGATCGACCTCCACTGCCTGCTGCTCGATCGCGGGGGCGTGGGCGCCCGGCAGCGCCGGCGCGTCGACGCGCACCGGCTCGCGCAGCAGCGAGGCCGCCAGCGCCTGCACGGCCGGCGCGAAGGTGGCCGAGAAGAACAGGCTCTGCCGGCGCTGCGGCAGCAGCCCGGCGATGCGGGCCAGCTCGTCGGCGAAGCCCTCGTCGAGCAGCCGGTCGGCCTCGTCCAGCACCAGCAGGCTCACGTGGGCGAGCTCGACCGCGTGGCGGCCGACCAGGTCGAGCAGGCGGCCCGGCGTCGCGACCACCACGTCGGCGCCGCCGCGCAGCCCGAGCATCTGCGGGTTGATCGAGACGCCGCCGAACACCACCGCCACCTTGGGCGGCACGGCGAGCGCGCGCGACAGCGCGTGGAGCGTCTCGCCGACCTGGAGCGCGAGCTCGCGCGTCGGCACCAGCACCAGCGCCGTGGTGCTGCGCCAGGCCGGGCGCGTGGGGCGGTCCAGGCGCTGCAGCAGTGCCAGCCCGAAAGCCGCCGTCTTGCCCGAGCCGGTGTGCGAGCAGGCGATGACATCCTTGCCCTGCAGCGCCAGAGGGAGGGTCGCGGCCTGCACCGGCGTGGGCTGCTCATAGCCGCGCTCGGCCACGGCGCGCACCAGCGCCGGCGACAGCCCCAGCGCCGCGAACGGCGTGCCTTCGCCTGCCTCGCTCACAGCCGCCTCACCTTCACCGAGCGGCCCTTGACCTTGCCGGCGTTGAGCCCGCGCAGGGCTTGGTCCGCCACGTCGCGCCGCACCGCCACGTAGGTGGAGAAGTCGTTGACGTCGATCTTGCCGATGCACGCGCCGTCCAGGCTGAGATCCTTGGTCAGCGCGCCCAGCACGTCGCCGGGGCGGATCTTCTCCTTGCGCCCGCCGAGGATCTGCAGCGTGACCATCGGCGGGCGCAGCGGCCCGCGCGCCGCGTCGTCCGCGGCGCCGGCCTGCAGCTCGGCCAGCGGATGCCAGACGCCCTCGCGGCCCTGCATCTCGTCGATGCGGCCGACGCGGCCCATCTCGTCGAGGCTGGCGAGGTTGAACACCCGGCCCGACTCGCCGGCGCGGCCGGTGCGGCCGACGCGGTGGGTGTGCACCTGCGCGTCGGGCGTGATGTCGACGTTGATCACGGCGTCCAGGCGCGCGATGTCGAGCCCGCGTGCCGCCACGTCGGTGGCCACCAGCACGCTGCAGCTGCGGTTGGCGAAGCGCACCAGCACCTGGTCGCGCTCGCGCTGCTCCAGGTCGCCGTGCAGCTCCAGCGCCACGATGCCCTGCGCCTGCAGCACCGCCACCAGGTCGTGGCACTGCTGCTTGGTGTTGCAGAAGGCCAGCGTGCTCTCGGGACGGAAGTGGTTCAGCAGCAGGCCGACGGCGTGCAGGCGCTCGCTCTCGCTCACCTCGTAGAAGCGCTGCTCGATGTGGCTCGCGTCATGGCGCTCGGCGAGGCGCACTTCCTGCGGCTCGCGCAGGTAGCGCGCCGCGAGCTGGGCCACGTCGTCCGGATAGGTGGCCGAGAACAGCAGGGTCTGGCGCCGCGAGGTCGGCGGGCAGCGCTGCGCGATCTTGGCGATGTCCTCGGCGAAGCCCATGTCCAGCATGCGGTCGGCCTCGTCGAGCACCAGCGTGTCGACGGCATCGAGCGCCAGCGACTCGCGCTCCAGGTGGTCGAGGATGCGCCCCGGCGTGCCCACCACCACATGCGCGCCATGCGCCAGGCTGGCGAGCTGCGGGCGCATCGTGGCGCCGCCGCACAGCGTCAGCACCTTGATGTTGTCCTCAGCGCGCGCGAGGCGGCGGATCTCCTGCGACACCTGCTCGGCGAGCTCGCGCGTCGGGCACAGCACCAGCGCCTGCACCGCGAAGCGCCGCGCATCGAGCTTGGCCAGCAGCGGCAGCGCGAAGGCGGCGGTCTTGCCGCTGCCGGTCTTGGCCTGCGCGATCAGGTCCTTGCCGGCCAGCGTCAGCGGCAGGCTGGCCGCCTGGATGGGCGTCATGTGTTCGTAGCCCAGGCGCTGGAGGTTGGCCAGCACGGGGGCCGCGAGCGGCAGCGTCGAGAAGGCGGGGCCCGTGGAG
>DATMJX010000285.1:0-10708 GCA_035553715.1 Methylibium sp. | reverse complement strand
GTCGGGCCGGACAAGCTGCACTACATCCTCGGCATCACCAAGGCCTACACCACGCGCGTTGGCTCCGGGCCGTTCCCGACCGAGCTGCCGATGGACGAGCCCGGCACGGTCGGTCACCACCTGTCCACCGTCGGGCAGGAGCGCGGCACGGTCACCGGTCGGCCGCGGCGCTGTGGCTGGCTCGACGCGGCGGCCATGAAGCGCTCGATCCTGATCAACGGGTTGTCGGGCCTGTGCATCACGAAGCTCGACGTGCTCGACGGCCTGCCCGAGATCAAGATGGCCGTCGGCTATGAACTCGACGGCGAGCGCATCGACATCCTGCCGCTCGATGCCGACGTCATCGCTGACTGCAAGCCGATCTACGAGACCTTCCCGGGCTGGACCGAGAAGACCGTCGGACTGACGCGCTGGGATGATCTGCCGCTGAACGCGCGCAACTATCTCGAGCGCGTCCAGCAGCTCATTGGTGCGCCGATCGACATGGTCTCGACCGGCCCGGATCGCGAGCACACCATCTTGCTGCGCCATCCCTACCAGGACTGACGGCGACACTTCCCCGGAGACCGCGAGAGATGCTCACCGACGACGGCAAGAACCTCTACGTCTCCTGGGACGACTACCACGGGCTGATCGAGCGGCTGGCGCTGCAGGTTCATGCCTCGGGCTGGGCCTTCGATCAGATCCTGTGTCTGGCGCGTGGCGGCATGCGGCCGGGCGACGTGCTGTCGCGCGTGTTCGACAAGCCGCTGGCGATCATGTCGACCAGTTCCTATCGCAGCGACAGCGGCACGATCCAGGGTCGTCTCGACCTGGCGCAGTACATCACGCTGCCCAAGGGCGAGCTGGCGGGCCGCGTGCTGCTGGTCGACGACCTGGCCGACTCTGGCGTGACATTGAAGGCGGTGGTCGATCGGCTGCGCGGCATGCCGGCGATTGCCGAGCTGCGCTCGGCGGTGCTGTGGGTCAAGGGGGTGTCGACCTACACGCCGGACTATTTCGTCGAGTCGCTGCCCACGAGCCCGTGGATTCACCAGCCTTTCGAGGAGTACGACGCCTTGCGTCCCGAGGGGCTGCTACGCAAGCACACGCCCTGAACCCCGCGCAGGTGCGCTTGCTGCGGGAAAGAAAAAAGGCCAGCACGCTGTGCTGGCCTCTTATCATTTGGTGCCCAGGAGAGGACTCGAACCTCCACGGAGTTACCCGCTAGTACCTGAAACTAGTGCGTCTACCAATTCCGCCACCTGGGCTAGGTGTCGAGCAGGAGATCTTAGCATTAAAAACGAAGAAAAGACAAGCAGCCTGACGCTGGGCGCCGCGCTGCTGAGCGAAGTCGAGGGCACCGTCCAGGGCCATCGCGACGGTCACGGGTTCCTGCAGCGGGACGACGGCGAGCCCGACATCTATCTGTCGCCACAGGAAATGCACGCGGTGCTGCACCGCGACCGGGTGCGTGTGCGCATCGTGCGCTACGACCGCAAGGGTCGCCCTGAAGGGCGCGTGCTCGAGATCCTCGAGCGCAAGAAGGCACCGATCATCGGGCGCCTGCTGCATGAAAGCGGCATCTGGCTGGTCGCGCCCGAGGACAAGCGCTACGGCCAGGACATCATGATCCCGAAGAACGGGATCGCGAATGCGTCGGCGGGGCAGGTGGTCGCGGTCGAACTGACCGAGCCGCCGTCGATGCATTCACAGCCGCTCGGCCGCGTGACCGAGGTGCTCGGCGAGATCGATGACCCCGGCATGGAGATCGAGATCGCGGTGCGCAAGTACGAGGTGCCACACCGCTTCAGCGCCGAGACGATGGCACAGACCGCCAAGCTGCCGGACAAGGTGAGAGCGGCCGACAAGAAGCAGCGCATCGATCTGACCGATGTGCCGCTGGTCACGATCGACGGCGAGGACGCGCGTGATTTCGACGATGCGGTCTACTGCGAGCCGGTGCGCATCGGCCGAAAGACCAAGGGCGCGGAACCCAATGGCTGGCGACTGATCGTTGCCATCGCCGACGTCAGCCATTACGTGAAACCCGGCGAAGCGCTCGACGACGACGCCTACGAGCGCGCCACCAGCGTCTACTTCCCGCGCCGGGTGATCCCGATGCTGCCCGAGAAGCTCAGCAACGGCCTGTGCTCGCTGAACCCGAACGAGGACCGCCTCGCCATGGTCTGCGACATGATCGTCGACGCGGCGGGTGAGATTCACGCCTACCAGTTCTTCCCGGCGGTCATCAATTCGCATGCGCGCTTCACCTATGCCGAGGTGGCGGCCATCCTCGCCAACACGCGCGGACCCGAGGCGCACAAGCGCAAGGCGCTGGTGCCGCATCTGTTGCACCTGCACGAGGTCTATCGCGCGCTGCTGAAGGCGCGCGCGGCGCGTGGTGCCGTCGACTTCGAGACCACCGAGACGCAGATCGTCTGCGACGACAACGGCCGGATCGAGAAGATCGTGCCGCGCACTCGCAACGACGCGCATCGGTTGATCGAGGAGGCGATGCTCGCTGCCAATGTCTGCTCGGCCGAGTTCATCGCGACCCACAAGCACGCGTCGCTGTATCGCGTGCACGAGGGCCCGACGCCCGAGAAGCGCGTTGCGCTGCAGGCTTACCTGCGGGCGCTGGGCCTGGGGCTGTCGATCGGTGACGACCCGCGGCCGGGTGAGTTCCAGGCCATCGCCGCGGCCACCAAGGAACGGCCCGACGCGATGCAGATCCACTCGATGCTGCTGCGCTCAATGCAGCAGGCGATCTACACGCCGATCAACAGCGGCCACTTCGGTCTGGCCTATCCCGCCTATACCCACTTCACCAGCCCGATCCGGCGCTACCCGGACCTGCTGGTCCATCGCGTCATCAAGGCGCTGCTCGGCGAGCGCAGGTACCACCTGCAGGTCACCGAGCTCGCGACCTCGGCGGTGCACACCCGCAGGGTGCGGCCCGCCTCGGGCGGCATGGCGAAGGCAGCCCCCAAGGCCAAGCTGACCGCAGAGGCCCAGGCCTGGGAAACTGCTGGCAACCACTGCAGCGCCAACGAGCGCCGCGCCGACGAAGCTTCGCGCGACGTCGAGGCCTGGCTCAAGTGCAAGTTCATGCGCGAGCACCTCGGCGAGGAGTACGGCGGGACGGTCAGCGCGGCCACCAGCTTCGGCCTGTTCGTCACGCTCGACGAGCTCTATGTCGAAGGCCTGGTGCACATCACCGAGCTCGGCGGCGAGTACTTCCGCTTCGACGAGGCGCGCCAGGAGCTGCGTGGCGAGCGCACCGGCGTGCGCTATGCCGTCGGCAGCCGCGTGCGCGTGCAGGTCAGTCGCGTCGATCTCGACGGCCGCAAGATCGATTTCCGGCTCGTGCGCGAGGCGGTGTCACCGCGCCCCGCGCGTGACCGGCCGGTGACGTCGGCGATCGAGGAGCTCAAGGCGGTCGAGCATGCTGACCGTACGCACAAGCGTGCTGCGCGGGAGGTCGGGGCCAAGTCGGCGATCAAGAAGGTGCGCACCGGTGCATCGGCCAGCAAGGCGGCTTCGCACGGTCGTGCGGTGCGGGAGCAGCGCAAGGACAAGCGCGGGCGCTGAGTCGGCGTGGCGCGGGTGCGATGCCGCTGCTCGGCGGCGATGGTCCTGGTGAGCGTGGCTGCTCAGCAGCCGTGCATCGGGCGGCTGCCCCAGGCTTGGCCGAGGCTTTCGATCAACGTCGTGGCCGGCAGTGGGGCGGCCGCGCCATGCGCCGCCTGCCAGCGGTCTGCCGCCGTGCCGTGGCTGAACACGCCCAGCACGGCGGCGTCGCGTGGCGCGAGGCCCTGCGACCACAGCCCTGCGGTCCATCCCGCCAGCACGTCGCCGGTGCCTGCGCCGGCGAGCGCGGCATTGCCGCTGGTGTTGATGAGGCAGTCCGTGGCGTCGGCGACGATGCTGCCGCTGCCCTTGAGCACCACGGTCGCCGACAGGTGGGTCGCGAGTGCACGTGCTGCACCGAGACGGTCGGCTTGCACATCTGCGGCGCTGATCCCCAGCAGGCGAGCCGCTTCCAGAGGGTGGGGCGTCAGCAGCGTCGGCCGGCCACGTTGCGTCCGAGCCTGCACGCGGAGGGCCAGCGCCGGGTCCGCGGCCAGCGCGTTCAACGCGTCGGCGTCGAGCAGCAGCCGGCCGGCACGTCCGATCAGCGTCGCCAGCGGCGCGGCGATACCCGCTCCACCACCGCAGCCGCAGACCACGGTCGCGTCCTCGAGCGCCAGCTGCCGGTCCGACAGTGCGGTGGGAGGGCGTGTCATCACCTCGGGCCGAGCGATGGCGCCGCCACCGAGCGCGACGAGGTAGACGCGCCCGGCACCAGCCGCGAGGCCGGCCTGCGCCGCGAGCACTGCCGCGCCAACCATGCCGGTGTCACCGCCGACGACCCAGAGGTCGCCGAAGCTGCCCTTGTGGCGCTCGTGGTGGCGCGCGGGCCAGGCCACGTCAGCAGCGCTCACCAGGCGAGCAACCGGGGGTTCGGTGTCGGCAGGGACGCCAAGCCCGTCGAACCACACCGCGCCGGCGTGATCCCGCCCTGCGGCCGTGAACAGGCCCGGCTTCAGCGTCAGCAGCGAGAGCGTCCAGCGGGCGCGCACCGTGGCGTCGACGGCGAGGCAGCGACCGTGGTCGGGGTCCAGGCCGCTGGGCAGATCGATCGCCAGCACGGGCGCTCCACCGTGGCCCAGCGCATGCAGTGCGTCGAGCGCCCAGCCGCGCGGCGGGCGCGTCGCGCCGAGGCCGAACAGCGCATCGATGGCCAGGTCGGTCGGTGCGAGCGGTTCCGCGGGGGTGGGCTGCTCACTTAGGTGCACGCCGGCAGCACGTGCGCGCTCGAGCGCGGCAGTGGCGTCGGCCGGGCGCGTGTCGGCAGGGTGCACGGCCACGACGACCTCCTTGCCTGCGTGGTGCAGGTGCAAGGCCGCCTCGAGTCCGTCGCCGCCGTTGTTGCCCGGACCGGCGGCGACCCACACGCGGCGCGTGTTGGGCGCCAGGGCCAACGCCAGTCGCGCAACCGCCAGGCCCGCGCGGCGCATCAGCGTGTGGGGCGGCAAGCCTGCCGCAGCCGCAATCTCGAGCCGCCGAGCGGTGGCGCTGTCATGCAGCGCCCAGCCGCCGGCCGGTGCACGGTCGTGGGCGCTGACGCGCCGGGGAGCGGGGGGCGGCACCATGCTGCGCATCGGTCAGGCCGCCCGGGCCTGCAGGTCGGCCAGGCCCTGCGGTGCGCGGCCGGCCACCAGGTCGGCGATCCGCTGCGCACTGCCGCACGCCAGCGACCAGCCCGTGCCGCCATGCCCCAGGTTGAGCCAGACGTCAGGGCGCGGGCCGGCGCCCACGAGCGGCAGGCCGTCGGCGGACACGGCGCGAGGCCCTTTCCAGATCTGCGGGCGGGTCAGTTGCGCGGCACCGGGGAACCAGTGCTGCAGCAGCCGATAGAGTCGCTCGGTCGCATCGTTGCGCAGCCGCTGGGGCGAGCCGCCCAACTCGGCACCGGCGGCGATGCGCACGCGCTGCCCGAGGCGTCCGATCACCGCCCCCTCGGCCACGTCAACGACGGCCGAGCGTGGCCCGCGTTCCGGCGAGCGCAGCGCGGCCGTCAGGGTGTAGCCATGCACCGTTGCCATCGCCAGATGCAGGCCGAGCGGCTCCAGCAGCCGCGACGCCGCAGCGCCCGCAGCGACGACGACGGCGTCATAGCGCTCGTCCGACAGGGGTTCCAGGTAACGCGCTGCAGCGCGGGCGCGCTCCGGCGGCACGGGACGGGCCAGGCGGGTGGGGACCATGCGGCTGCTGCCAAAACCCGTGGTCGGTGCCGTTTGCTCGAGGCGCAGAGTGACTCCTCCGCCCGCCTCCGGCACGATGGCGCGGACGGTGGTCGCAAAGCGGAAGTCCGCGCCGGCTTGCTCGGCGGCTTCCCGCAGCGCATGGGCGAACTGGCGGCAGTTGACGCTGTCGGTGCCCGGCAGGTGGATGCCGCCGGCGAGCGCGTGCTGCGTGTCGAGGTGGGGTTCGAGCGCGTGGCAGCCCGCCGTGTCGAGCTCGGTGGCCACGACGCCCAGTGCGCGCAGCGCCGTCAGGGCGGGCTGTGCCCTGCTGTGCTCGGATGCGTCGCGCCACAGCACCAGCGTGCCGTGAGACTGCTCCAGCTCGACGCCAAGGCGCACGATCAGGGCCTGCAGCCGCTCGTGCCCCTGCTGCGCCAGCGGAATGCTGGCAGCCAGCCGCCGCACGGCCGCGGCGGGTGCATCAGAGCGCCGCTGCTTCCACCACCAGGGCCACAGGCCGGGCGCCCGCAGCAGTGCGGCCCCGAGGGAAGGACGGGTGCCTTCGGCTTGCGGCGCGAGGGCCCACCAGCCCGCGCCAGTCAGGCCGGTCGGTGCGAAGCTGCCTTCGGCGGCGACACTGCTGTGTCGCTCGAGCACGGTCACCGCGTGGCCGTCGGCGGTCAGCTCGTAGGCGGTGGTGACGCCGGCGATGCCGGCTCCGATGACCGCGACCCTCATGGGCAGCTCCTCGGCGGCGAGGAGAGGGCGGTGTCGGTCGGGCTGCTATAATTCACAAGTTTTTCCGAGGCATCGCCTTGCGGGGCCGCCGGAAAAACCAGCCGCAAACCCGGTCGTCGAAAGGTGTCGTCAATGCGCTGCGCGGGCCCGATCCCGCTTGCAGACGGTTGCGATTCTGACCGGATTTCAGACCCAACCTTTGGAGCTCTCATGTCCTTCACCATGCGTGAAATGCTGGAAGCCGGTGTCCATTTCGGGCACCAGACGCGCTTCTGGAACCCGAAGATGGCGCCGTTCATCTTCGGCCACCGCAACAAGATCCACATCATCAACCTCGAGAAGACGCTGCCGCTCTTCCAGGAGGCGATGAAGTTCACCCGCTCGCTGGCGGCCAAGCGCGGCACCATCCTGATGGTTGGCACCAAGCGCCAGGCGCGCGAGGTGGTGGCGCAGGAAGCCCAGCGCGCCGGCATGCCCTATGTCGACCAGCGCTGGCTCGGCGGCATGCTGACCAACTTCAAGACGGTCAAGGGCTCGCTGAAGAAGCTCAAGGAGATGCAGGCTCAGAAGGAAGCCGGTCTCGATGCGATGAGCAAGAAGGAAGCGCTGCTGTTCGAGCGCGAACTGGCCAAGCTCGAGAAGGACATCGGCGGCATCCAAGACATGAACGCGCTGCCGGACGCGATCTTCGTGATCGACGTCGGCTATCACAAGATCGCCGTTGCCGAAGCCCAGAAGCTCGGCATCCCGGTCATCGGCGTGGTCGACTCGAACCACTCGCCTGACGGGATCGACTACGTGATCCCCGGCAACGACGACTCGGCCAAGGCGGTCGCGCTGTACGCGCGTGCGGTGGCCGACGCGGTGCTCGAGGGCAAGGCCAATGCGGTGAACGACGTGGTCGCCGCGGCCCAGAGCGGCGACGAGTTCGTGGAAGTCAGCGACGCGGCCTGACGTCCGCCTCGCGCCCCGCGCACTCGACCCAGGGGCTGATTCAGCCCCTTTTTTTCAAGATTCCCCGGATCCACTGGAGCAAGCAATGCCCGCAATCACCGCCAGCATGGTCGCCGAACTGCGCGCCAAGACCGACGCCCCGATGATGGAGTGCAAGAAGGCCCTGACCGAGGCCGACGGCGACATCGGCCGCGCCGAGGAAATCCTGCGCGTCAAGCTCGGCAACAAGGCCGGCAAGGCCGCCGCGCGCGTCACCGCCGAGGGCGTGATCGCCGCAGCGGTCAACGGCACGACGGGCGCCCTCGTCGAGGTCAACTGCGAGACCGACTTCGTCTCGAAGAACGAGTCCTTCCTCGCCTTCGTGAAGTCCTGCGCCGAGCTGGTGGCCGCGCAGAATCCGGCCGATGTCGCCGCGCTCGTCGCGCTGCCGCTCTCGCAAGATGGCTTCGGCCCGACGGTCGAGGACGTGCGCAAGGGCCTGATCGGCAAGATCGGCGAGAACATGGCGATCCGCCGCTTCAAGCGCTATGCCGGCGGCGGAGCGCTGGCGAGCTACCTGCACGGCACGCGTATCGGCGTGGTCGTCGAATTCGACGGCGATGCGGTCGCGGCCAAGGATGTCGCGATGCACGTGGCCGCGATGAAGCCGGCCGCTCTGTCCTCGGCCGACGTGCCGGCCGAGCTGGTCGAGAAGGAGCGCAAGATCGCCGCCGAGAAGGCCGCGGAGTCGGGCAAGCCGGCCGAGATCGTCGCCAAGATGGTCGAGGGCTCGGTGCAGAAATTCCTCAAGGAGGTCTCGCTGCTCGACCAGGTCTTCGTCAAGGCGGCCGACGGCAAGCAGACCGTCGGCGCGATGCTCAAGGACACCAAGACCACGGTGAAGAGCTTCACCCTCTACGTGGTCGGCGAGGGCATCGAGAAGAAGGTTGACGATTTCGCCGCCGAGGTGGCGGCGCAGGTCGCCGCTGCCAAGGGCCAGTAAGGCCCTGCGATACCCGGCGCGGCCATCGAGGCCGCGCCGGGGTATCCCCTAAACTCCATCCACCCCCGCGACTGCTGTCCCACAAGGAGCCCCCTGCATGCCGGCGTACAAGCGCATTCTGCTCAAGTTGTCCGGCGAGGCCCTGATGGGTGACGATGCCTACGGCATCAACCGGGCGACCATCGTGAGGATGGTGCGCGAGGTGCAGGAGATCACCGAGATGGGCGTCGAGGTGGCGGTCGTGATCGGTGGCGGCAACATCTTCCGCGGCGTGGCCGGCGGCTCGGTCGGCATGGACCGCGCGACCGCCGACTACATGGGCATGCTCGCCACCGTGATGAACTCGCTCGCGCTCGCCGACACGATGCGCCAGGAGGGCATGACGGCGCGCGTGATGTCGGCCATCAGCATCGAGCAGGTGGTCGAGCCTTATGTGCGTCCGAAGGCGCTGCAGTACCTCGAGGAAGGCAAGGTCGTGGTCTTCGCGGCCGGCACCGGCAACCCCTTCTTCACGACCGACACCGCCGCGGCCCTGCGCGGCGCCGAGATCGGTGCGCAGATCGTGCTGAAGGCGACCAAGGTCGATGGCGTCTACAGCGCCGATCCGAACAAGGTGCCCGACGCCACCCGCTACACCCGGCTGAGCTTCGACGAGGCGATCAGCCGCAACCTGCAGGTGATGGATGCGACCGCCTTCGCGCTGTGCCGAGACCAGAAGCTGCCGATCCAGGTGTTTTCCATTTTCAAGCCCGGCGCCTTGAAGCGCGTGGTGCAGGGCGAGGACGAGGGCACGACGGTCCACGTCTGAGCCGCAGAGGATTTCGAGATGAGCATTGCCGACATCAAGAAGACGCTCGAGCAGAAGGCCGCCAAGTCGCTGGAGGCGTTCCAGCACGAGCTGCAGAAGATCCGTACCGGTCGCGCCCACCCGGGCATCCTCGATCAGGTGCATGTCGAGTACTACGGCTCGATGGTGCCGATCAGCCAGGTCGCCAACGTGACCCTGCTCGACGCCCGCACGATCAGCGTCCAACCCTGGGAGAAGGGCATGGGGCCGAAGATCGAGAAGGCGATCCGCGAGTCCGACCTCGGCCTGAATCCGGCCTCGATGGGCGACCTGCTGCGCGTGCCGATGCCGGCGCTGACCGAGGAGCGCCGCAAGCAGCTCACGAAGGTCGTGCGCGGCGCTGCCGAGGACGCCAAGGTCGCCGTGCGCAACCTGCGCCGCGACGCCAATGAGCATGCGAAGAAGCTGCTCAAGGACAAGGTGATCACCGAGGACGACGAGCGCCGCTCGCAGGACGAGGTGCAGAAGCTGACCGACCGCACGATCGCCGAGATCGACCGGCTGGTGCAGGTCAAGGAAGCTGACATCCTCGCTGTCTGATGTCCGCCGAGGCCGTGATCGCGCCCTGTGTTGCCAGGCCCGATGCGGCCCGGTTGCCGCGGCACGTGGCCATCGTGATGGACGGCAATGGCCGCTGGGCCAGCAAGCGCTTCATGCCGCGTTTCGTCGGGCACAAGCAGGGGGTCGACGCGCTCGTGCGCACGGTACGCGCCTGCGCCGACCGAGGCATCGGCTACCTGACGGTGTTCGCGTTCTCGAGCGAGAACTGGAAGCGTCCCGAGGAGGAGGTCTCGGGCCTGATGAGCCTGGTGCTCGTGGCCGTGTCCAAGTACCTCGGCAAGCTCGCCAGCGAGGGCGTGTGCATCCGCATCGTCGGTGACCGTAGCGTCGTCGCCGACAAGGTGCGCGCGGCCTGGGACGAGGCCGAGCGGCGGACCGCGGACAACCGCCGCATCACGCTGTCGGTCGCCTTCAACTACGGCGGGCGCTGGGACGTGGTGCAGGCCTGCCGCCGCGCGATCGCCGATGGCGTGTCGCCTGAAGAGCTCACCGAGGATCGGCTGGGGCGCTACATGGCCCTGGCCCATGCGCCCGACCCGGACCTGTTCATCCGCACCGGTGGCGAGGTCCGCATCTCGAATTTCCTGCTCTGGCAGGCGGCTTATTCGGAACTCCATTTCACCGATTGCCTGTGGCCCGACTTCGACGACGTCGAGCTCGATCGCGCCCTGGCGAGCTTTGCAGCACGCGACCGACGTTTCGGTGGCGTCAAGGTGGCGCAGCCGACGTGCTGAAGCAACGCGTGATCACGGCAGCGCTGCTGCTGGCGGTGCTGCTGCCGGTGCTGCTGCTGGAGTCCGTCTGGCCGTTCGCGCTGCTGACGCTGGCGATGGTCGGTGCCGCCGGGTGGGAGTG
>DATMJX010000284.1:0-4820 GCA_035553715.1 Methylibium sp. | reverse complement strand
GGCCGTAGTTGTTGGAGCAGTTGGTCGTGAGGACCGGCAGACCGTAGGTGTGGTGCCAGGCGCGCACTAGGTGGTCGCTGGCGGCCTTGCTGGCCGAGTAGGGGCTGTTGGGCTCGTAGGGATGGGTCTCGGTGAAGGCCGGCGCATCGGGGGCCAGCGAGCCGTAGACCTCGTCGGTGCTCACGTGGTGGAAGCGGAACGCGGCCCTCGCGTCACCCTGCAGCGTCCCCCAGTAGCCGCGTGCGGCTTCGAGCAGCGTGAACGTGCCTTCGACGTTCGTTTTCATGAACGCGCCCGGCCCGTGGATCGAGCGGTCGACATGGCTTTCGGCCGCGAAGTGCAGCAGCGCGCGTGGCCGGTGCTCGGCGAGCAGGCGGTCGACCAGCGCGCGGTCGCCGATGTCGCCGTGCACGAAGGTGTGCCGTGCATCGCCCTGCAGCGCGGCCAGGTTGCGCAGGTTGCCGGCGTAGGTGAGCGCGTCGAGCGTGACCACGGGCTCGTCGCTTTGAGCCAGCCAGTCCAGCACGAAATTGCTGCCGATGAAGCCGGCGCCGCCGGTGACGAGGATCGTCATGGGTGCTAGGTCCTGCCGTAGGTGTCTTCGAAGCGGACGATGTCGTCCTCGCCGAGGTAGCTGCCCGACTGGACCTCGATGATCTCGAGCGGGATCGCGCCCGGGTTGGCTAGGCGGTGCTTTTCGCCCAGCGGGATGTAGGTGCTCTGGTTTTCGGTGAGCAGCGTCTTGCGCTCGCCGCAGGTGACCTCGGCCGTGCCTTGGACCACGATCCAGTGCTCGGCGCGATGGTGGTGCATCTGCAGGCTCAGGCTCGCGCCGGGCTTGACCAGGATGCGCTTGACCTGGAAGCGCGCGCCGGCGTCGATGCTGTCGTACCAGCCCCAGGGGCGGTGCACGCGGCGGTGCAGGCTGGCCTCGGGGCGGCCGGCGCGCTGCAGCGCCGCGACAACGTGCTTGACCTCCTGGCTGCGCGCGCGGTCGGCCACCAGCACCGCGTCGGGCGTCTCGACGACGATCACGTTGTCGAGACCGACCGCGCCGACCAGCCGGCTGGTCGCATGGACCAGGGTGTTGCGGCTGTTCTCGATCATCGCGTCGCCGTGGGCGCAATTGCCGTTCGCGTCGCGCTCGCGCACCTGCCAGACCGCGTCCCAGGCACCGAGGTCGCTCCAGCCGGCGTCCAGCGGGACCATCTCGAAACGCACACCGGCCTCGGGCGCGGCCGGTGCCTTCTCCATCACCGCGTAGTCGATCGACTCGGGCGGGATCGCCATGAAGGCGTCCCGCTGCGGGCGCACGAAGCTGGCGTCGCGGCTGCGGCCGTCCCAGGCCACGCGCGTCGCGGCGGCGATGTCGGGGCGGAAGCGCTCGAGCGCTGCCAGCCAAGCCGAGGCCTTGAGCACGAAGATGCCGCTGTTCCAGGCGTAGCCGCCTTCGGCTAGGTAGCGCTCGGCGGTGGCGAGGTCGGGCTTCTCGACGAAAGCCTCGACGCGGCGTGTTGCGCCCTGGCCGCGGGCGCGGATGTAGCCATAGCCCGTCTCGGGCCGGCCCGGCGCGACGCCCAGCGTGACCAGCGCACCGGTCTCGGCGGCCTTGACGGCCGCCCGCAGGCTCGCGGCGAAGGCCGCCTCGTCAGCGATCGACTGATCGGCCGGTGCGACGACGAGGACCGGGTCGTCGCCGTCGACCCGGGCGGCCAGCGCAGCGAGCGTCAGCGCCGGCGCGGTGTTGCGCCCTGCCGGTTCGAGCAGCAGGGTCGGTGTGGCGGTGCCGAGCTCGCGCAGTTGCTCGAGCGCCATGAAGCGGTGCTCCTCGTTGCCGACGACCAGCGGCGCGACCGCGCTGACCGGCTCGCCAGTCAGCGCCGCGAGCCGCAGCACGGCCTGCTGGAACAGGCTGCGGTCGCCGGTCAGCGGCAGGAACTGCTTCGGATACAAGGACCGACTCAGCGGCCACAGTCGGGTGCCGGCACCGCCGGCCAGGATCACAGGGACGAGAACCGGCATGGAGAGAGGGGGACAGGGGGTGCCGCGACTATAGCGAGGCGTCGTGGCAGCACCAGACCCCTACACTCGCCGGATGCTGTTGTTCCTGTGTGCGCTGGCGGTCGCCGCCGGCCTGACCCTGATCGCGGTGCGGAGCGGTCGCCGCCGCCTGCGGCTGAACGCGGTCGGTATCGACGCGAGTCCTCAGCGCGTGCACGTTCGCCCGGCACCGCGCATCGGCGGCATCGGGATCGTCGGCGGCTTGCTCGCGACGGCATTGCTGGCGGCCGGGCGAGGCATGGGTGAGGCAGCGACGGCGCTGCTGCTGCTGCTCGCCTGCGGGCTGCCGGCCTTCGCGGCCGGGCTGGCCGAGGACGTGAGTGGCCGTGTCGCGCCGCGGTGGCGGCTCGCTGCCACCGCGGCATCGGCTGCGCTGGCGGTCGTGCTCCTCGAGGCCACGATCACCCGCACCGACCTGTGGGGGCTGGACTGGATCGCCTCCTTCCCGCTGGGGGCCGCGCTCCTTGCGGTGTTTGCGGTGGCCGGCATCGCCAATGCGGTCAACATCATCGACGGTTTCAATGGCCTGGCAGCGATGTGCATGGTGATCATGATGATCGCGATCGCCTACGTCGCCACCCAGGTCGGTGACGGGCTGCTCGCGACGCTGGCCCTGGTCGGTGTCGGGGCGGTGCTCGGTTTCTTCGTCTGGAACTATCCGGCCGGGCTGATCTTCCTCGGTGACGGCGGCGCCTACTTCGTCGGTTTCTACGTTGCCGAACTCGGCATCCTGCTGCTGCAGCGCAACCCCGAGGTCTCGCCGCTGTTCCCGTTGCTGATGGTGATCTACCCGGTGTTCGAGACGCTGTTCTCGATGTACCGGCGCAAGGTCGTCAAGGGGCGGGCGCTGGCCGTTCCGGACGGCGTGCACCTGCACAGTCTGGTCTACCGGCGCCTGCTGCGCTGGGCGGTCGGCAGTCGCGATGCGCAGGCGCTGACGCGCCGCAACTCGATGACCGCGCCCTATCTGTGGCTGCTGTGCACGCTGGCGGTGGTGCCGAGCGTGCTGTTCTGGGACGACTCGCAGGCGCTGGGCGGCTTCATCCTGCTGTTCGGCCTGAGCTACACGGTGCTGTATGCGCGCATCGTGCGTTTCAAGGCCCCGCGGTGGCTGCTCACGCACCGCTGAGGCGCGCGTCGGCCGCCTAGCGGATAATCGGCGCAGATGCAAGAAGATCACCAGGCCGCGCCGCCCGAGGCGCCCCCCGCGAGTTTCGACACCCTCGCGCTCGACCCGAAGCTGCTGCGAGCCGTCGCCGACGCCGGTTACAAGACGCTGACGCCGATCCAGGCCAAGGCCATCCCGGTGGTGCTGGCGGGGCGCGACGTCATGGGCGCCGCGCAGACCGGCACCGGCAAGACGGCGGCCTTCACACTGCCACTGCTGCAGAAGATGCTGCGCCACGAGACCGCCAGCGTCTCGCCGGCGCGCCACCCGGTGCGCGCGCTGGTGATCGCGCCGACGCGCGAGCTGGCCGACCAGGTCGCCGCCAACGTCAAGACCTACGCCAAGCACAGCCAGCTGCGCTCGGCGGTGGTGTTTGGCGGCGTCGACATGAAGCCGCAGACCGCCGAGCTGAAGAAGGGCGTCGAGGTGCTGGTCGCCACGCCGGGACGCCTGCTGGACCACATTGAGGCCAAGAACTGTGCGCTGAACCAGGTCGAGTACGTGGTGCTCGACGAGGCCGACCGCATGCTCGACATCGGCTTCCTGCCGGACCTGCAGCGCATCCTCAGCTACCTGCCCAAGCAGCGCCAGACGCTGCTGTTCTCGGCCACCTTCTCGCCCGAGATCAAGCGGCTCGCGCAGAGCTACCTGCAGGACCCGGTGCTGGTCGAGACCGCGCGGCCGAACGCGACCGCCTCGACCGTCGAACAGCACTTCTACCGTGTCGAGGACGACGACAAGCGCGCCGCGGTGCGCCAGCTGCTGCGCGAGCGCTCGATCACGCAGAGCATCGTGTTCGTCAATTCCAAGCTCGGCGCCGCGCGGCTGGCGCGCGCCTTCGAGCGCGATGGCCTGAAGACCCAGGCGCTGCACGGCGACAAGTCGCAGGACGAGCGACTGAAGGCGCTGGCCGCCTTCAAGGCGGGCGAGGTCGATCTGCTGGTGGCCACCGACGTGGCCGCGCGCGGTCTGGACATCGCCGATCTGCCGGCCGTCTTCAACTTCGACGTGCCCTTCAACGCCGAGGACTACGTGCACCGCATCGGCCGCACCGGCCGTGCCGGCGCCTCGGGGCTGGCGGTCACGCTGGTCGCGCGCGATGACACGCGGCTCGTCGCCGACATCGAGAAGCTGATCAAGAAGAAGATCGAGATCGAGGCCTTCGAGCTCGAGGATCCGCGTGGGCGCCGCTCGCCGCCCCGGCGTGAGGAGCGGCGGGACGAACGCGACGACGAGCCGCGCGCGGCCCGTCCTGTCGCGCCGGTGCCTGCGCCGCGCCGCGCTGCGTCGGCACCGGCCGACCCCTTCTTCAGCCAACCCTACGAGCCCAAGCCCGATGCCCAGCCGAGCTGGGAGCGAGCGGCGCCCGCCGCGACGCCGGCGCCGAGCGGTCTGGCGCGCTACATCAAGCCCAAGAAGCGCGTGGCCTCGCTGCTGGGCGGCAAGAGCTGAGGCGCGGCGTCAGCGCGCCAGCAGCGCGAAGACTGCCGGCCGGTCGGCCGGCAGCTCGCCCGGGTGCTCGCGCCAGCGCGCCACGGTGTCGCTGCGCGTGAAGCCGTCGCTCAGCGTCAATCCGCAACTCACCGAGAGC
>DATMJX010000283.1:0-9831 GCA_035553715.1 Methylibium sp. | reverse complement strand
TGTTCGGTGCCTGGGTCGAGCTGCTGGTGCGGCCGGGCATGGTGGCGGTGCTGGCCTTCATCCTGCTGTTCAAGCTGGGCGACGCGGCGATGGGCTTCATGGTCAAGCCCTTCTGGGTCGACGCCGGCTTCAGCGCCGGGCAGATCGGCGTCGAGCCGGGTCACCAGGCGATCGTCTACGCGGCCAGCGCGCTGGAGAGCTTCACCGGCGGCCTCGGCACCGGTGCCTTCCTGGCCTTCCTGATGGGCATCACCAGCAAGGCCCGCGCGACCACCGAGTACGCGATCCTGTCGAGCATCTTCGCCTTCAGCCGCGCCGTCGCCGGCTGGGCCGGCGGCATCGGCGCGCAGGAGCTCGGCTACCCGGTCTACTTCCTGCTGACCTTCTTCCTGAGCTTCCCCGCCTACCTGCTGCTGCCGCCGGTGCGGCGGATGCTGGAACGTTCGGACGACGCACGGGTCTGAGCCGCTGTCCTAAGCTTGCCGCCATGAACGACGACCTCTTCCCGTCCCGCTCGCACTGCCGCTTCTGCCAGGCCTGGTCGGCGCTGTCCACCGACGCGCCGGCCCTGCCCGAGCGGCGGCTGTTCGGCCGCGCGCTGCTGGCGGCCGGCGCCGCCACCGCGCTGCCAGCCGCCGCCCAGGGCGTCGCCAAGGACGTCGGCAGCACCTCGATGTTCACCAAGCTGGTCTCGGCCGAGCAGATCGAGGCGGCCGCGGCCAAGCAGTACGCGCAGATGCTGGCCGAGGCGCGCAGCAAGGGCTCGCTGGGCCCCGACGAGCACCCGCAGGTCAAGCGCCTGCGCGCGATCTCGCAGCGCATCGTGCCGCACGCGCGGCCGTGGAACCCGCGCGCGGCGCAGTGGCGCTGGGAGGTCAACCTGCTCGGCTCGAAGCAGCTCAACGCCTTCTGCATGCCGGGCGGCAAGATCGCCTTCTTCAGCGGCATCCTGCAGCAGCTGCAGCTCGAGGACGCCGAGGTCGCCGCGATCATGGGCCACGAGGCCGCGCACGCGCTGCGCGAGCACGCGCGCGAGCGCGTCGGCAAGAGCTCGGCCACCAGCATCGGCCTGTCGCTGGGCGCGCAGCTGCTCGGCCTGGGCTCGCTCGGCGACGCCGCCGCCAACCTCGGCACGCAGCTGCTGACGCTGAAGTTCAGCCGCGACGACGAGACCGAGGCCGACCTGGTCGGCATGGAGCTGGCGGCGCGCGCCGGCTACGACCCGGCCGCCGGCGTCAGCCTGTGGGAGAAGATGCAGCAGGCCAGCAAGGGCGCGCCGCCGCAGTGGATGAGCACCCACCCGTCGAGCAGCAGCCGCATCGCCGAGATCCGCGAGAAGCTGCCGAAGGTGCAGCCGCTGTACGCCCGGTCCGACAAGCCGCGCGAGCGCTACGCGCCGATGCCGCGCAGCGGCGGCTGAAGCGTCAGGCGCAGGCCGGCTCGTCGCCGGCCTCGACCACGGCGGCGCTCTCCTGCTGCGCCAGCTCGAGCACCAGCCGCTGCAGTTGCGTGCGCAGACCGACGAAGGCCTCCCCGTCGAGCCGCGTGCGGCAGGCCACATGGCCCTGGATCTGTGCGGCCGGCGTGCGCAGCGCCGCCCCTTCGCGGGTCAGGCCGATGCGCACGATGCGCTCGTCGTGGGGGTCGCGCAGCCGGCTGACCAGCCCGCTGGCGGCGAGCCGCTTGAGCAGCGGCGTCAACGTGCTGGAGTCGAGGTCGAGCCGGTCCGCCAGGCCCTTGACGCTCTGGGTGCCGTGCTCCCACAGCACCAGCATCACCAGGTACTGCGGATAGGTCAGGCCGATCGCGGCGAGCGGCGCGCGGTAGGTGCGCGTGATCGCGTTGGTCGCCGCATACAGCGCGAAGCACAACTGCTCGTCGAGGCGCAGCGAGGCGTTGGAGCTCTTCATGCCGGAAGTTTGCCCGTTTTCAGGCGGTCCGCAGCAAGAGCCGGGCCATCAGACGTCGACGCGCAGGCCCACCGGCCCGGCCTCGATGCGGCCGATCACCGCGGCCGCGTCGAAGCCGGCGTCTCGGAAGCGCGCGAGCACGGCGTCGACGGCCGCCGGCGCACAGCTGAGCAGCAGCCCGCCCGAGGTCTGCGGGTCGGTGAGCAGGTCGCGGGCGGTGGCCGGCAGGTCCTCGGCCAGGTGCACCTCGGCGCCGTAGCCGGCCCAGTTGCGGCCCGAGGCGCCGGTGACCAGCCCGGCGGCGGCGAGTGCCTCGACGCCCTCGAGCCGCGGCACCGCCGACCAGTCGATCGTGACCCGCAGGCCGGCGCCGCGCGCGAGTTCGAGCGCGTGGCCGGCCAGGCCGAAGCCGGTCACGTCGGTCAGCGCGTGCACACCCTCGAGTTCCGCCAGCGCCGGGCCGGGGGTGTTGAGCCGCGTCGTGGTGTCGATCAGGCGCGCGTAGCCGGCCGCGTCGAGCCGGTCCTTCTTCAGCGCCGCCGACAGCACGCCGACGCCCAGCGGCTTGCCGAGCACGAGCAGGTCGCCGGGACGCGCGTCGGCGTTGCGCTTGAGCCGCGCCGGGTGCACCAGGCCGATGACGACCAGGCCGTAGATCGGCTCGACCGAGTCGATCGTGTGGCCGCCCGCCACCGGGATGCCGGCGGCGCGGCAGACCGACTGGCCGCCCTCGAGGATGCGGCCGATCACCTCGATCGGCAGCTGGTTCACCGGCATCGCGACCAGGGCCAGCGCGAGGATCGGCTTGCCGCCCATCGCGTAGACGTCGCTGATCGCGTTGGTCGCGGCGATGCGGCCGAAGTCGAACGGGTCGTCGACGATCGGCATGAAGAAGTCGGTCGTCGCGACCAGGGCCTGCTCGTCGTTGAGGCGGTAGACCGCGGCGTCGTCGGCGGTCTCGATGCCCACCAGCAGCTCGGGCGGCAGCAGGCCGCCGGCGCCGCTGGACTTCAGGATCTGCGACAGCAGGCCCGGCGCGATCTTGCAGCCGCAGCCGCCACCGTGGGAGAAGCGGGTCAGGCGCAGGTCGTCGTTCATGGGTCGGTCCTTCGTGTCCGGCTCAGGCGGCCAGCACCTTCAGCAGCCAGGCCTGGATGTCGTCGATCTCCGCGGGGCAGACCGAGTGCGCCATCGGGTACTCGTGCCATTCGACCGCGTAGCCCAGGCCGGCGAGCAGGTCGCGCGAGCTGGTGGCGCGCTCGATCGGCACCACGCCGTCGCCGCGGCCGTGCGCGAGGAAGAGCGGCACGTCGGCATTGGCCGGGTGGCGCTCGGCCGCGGTCGTGGCGGCCAGCGGCAGGTAGCCCGACAGGCCCATCAGCCCGGCGAGGCGCTCCGGGTGGCGCAGGCCGGCCAGCAGCGTCATCGCGCAGCCCTGCGAGAAGCCGGCCAGCACGATGCGCCGCGAGGCGATGCCGCGCGCGCTCTCGCGCGCCAGCAGCGCCTCGACCAGCCGCTGCGAGGCCCGCAGCGAGGGCTCGTCCTCGCGTCGCACCAGGTCGGCGCCGAGGATGTCGTACCAGGCGCGCATCACGTAGCCGCCGTTGATCGTCACCGGCATCATCGGCGCGTGCGGGAAGACATAGCGCACCGGGCCGACGGCGCCCAGGTCGAGCTCGCGCGCCAGCGGCGCGAAGTCGTGGCCGTCGGCGCCCAGGCCGTGCAGCCAGACGATGCTGGCACCGGGGTTGGGGCCGGTCTCGATCTCGATCGCCTCGAGGGTCATGGGGCAGTCCTTGCGAAGAAGAGGGTCAGGTGAGCCGCTGCATCGCCGCATCGGCGATGGCGAGCAGGTGGTGGTCGGTGCCGCGCCGGCCGACGAGCTGCAGCCCGACCGGCAGGCCGGTCGGACCGCTCGCGAAGGGCAGGTGCACGCAGGGCAGGCCGAGCAGGCTCCAGGCGCGGCAGAACAGCGGGTCGCCGGTGTGCGCGAGCCCGGCCGGTGCCTCGCCGAGCGTGCTCGGCGCGAGCAGCACGTCGTGGTCGGCGAACAGCGCATCGACCGCCGCACCGAGGCGGCGCGCCTCGGCGAGGTTCGCGGCGTGTAGCGCGCCGGGGATCGCGGCGCCGGCGTCGAGCAGCGCGAGCAGCGGCGCGCTCAGCTGCTCGCGCCGCCAGCGATGCTCCCAGGCCAGCGCGCGCGCCGCCTCGTGCGCCATGACCTCCTGTTGCAGCGGCACCAGCCGCGCGAACGTCGCCGGCAGCGCGGCGTCGCCGCAGCGCGCCCACGCGCCCAGCGCCGTGAGCGCCCGGGCCCAGGCCGCGTGCACCGCGGGCTCGGCCGCGCCGCCCTCGGGCGGCCAGGCCAGGCCGATGCGCGGCGCGGCGGGCGCCTCTTCGCGCGGCAGCAGGCGCGCGTCGCCGGTCAGCACCGCGCCGAGCAGCGCCGCGCCGCGCACGCTGCGCGCGAAGCCGCCGACCACGTCGAGCGTCTCGCTGGCGCTCTTGACGCCGGCGCGCGGCACACGCCCGGCGCTGGGCTTGTAGCCGACGATGCCGCAGTAGGCCGCCGGGCGGATGATCGAGCCGGCGGTCTGCGTGCCGAGCGCCAGCATCAGCATGCCGTCGGCGACCGCCGCGGCCGAGCCGCTGGACGAGCCGCCGGGCGTGTGGGTCGGCCGCAGCGGGTGGCGCGTCGGGCCGGCCGTCATGTGGGCCAGCTCGGTGGTGACGGTCTTGCCGACCAGCACCGCGCCGGCGGCGCGGCACAGCGCGACGGCGGCCGCGTCGGCCACCGGGCGGTGGCCGGCATGGATCGGCGTGCCGCAGGCGGTGGCGAAGTCGGCCGTGTCGAAGAGGTCCTTGGCGCCGAAGGGCAGGCCGTGCAGCAGCCCGCGGCGGGGCGCGGCGTCGAGCACGCGCGCCTGCGCGAGGGCCGCGTCGGGGTCGAGCGCGGAGAAGGCGAGCACGTCGGCCTCCCGGTCGGCGATGCGCTCGAGGCAGGCGCGCGTCAGCGCCTCGGCCGTCAGCTCGCCGCGCGCGAGGCGCTGCGCGGCCTCCCAGGCGTCGAGCGCATGCAGCGGGGTCACAGTGTCAGGTCGTAGTCGACGATCAGCGGCGCGTGGTCGGAGAAGCGCTGCTCCTTGTAGACCGACACATCCCGGGCCTGCTGCGCGAGCGCTGGCGTCGCGAGGTGGTAGTCGATGCGCCAGCCGACGTTCTTGGCCCAGGCCTGGCCGCGGTTGCTCCACCAAGTGTAGGCTTCGCCCCCGTCCTCGGGGCGCAGCCGGCGGTGCACGTCGACCAGGCCGATGCCGTCGAACACGCCGCCGAGCCAGGCCCGCTCCTCGGGCAGGAAGCCGGAGTTCTTCAGGTTGCCCTTCCAGTTCTTCAGGTCGATCTCGCGGTGCGCGATGTTGACGTCGCCGACCAGGATGAACTCGCGCTCGGCGGCCAGCCGCTCGAGGTGCGGACGGAAGGCCGCGAGGAAGCGGTACTTGGCCTGCTGGCGCTCCTCGGACGAGGAGCCGCTCGGGAAGTAGCAGCTGATGATCGACAGCCTGCGCTGCGGGGTGTCGAAGCGCGCCTCGACATAGCGGCCCTCGGCGTCGAACTCGGGCGAACCGAAGCCGGTGATCACCGCGCTGGGCGCCTGGCGCGCGTACAGACCGACGCCCGAGTAGCCCTTCTTCTCGGCGCAGTGGAAGTGCCCGGCCAGGCCGGCGACCTGCTCGAAGCGGCCGGCCAGATCGGGCGCCTGGGCCTTGAGCTCCTGCACGCCCATACAATCCACGCCGCTTCTCGCGACCCATTCGGCCCAGCCCTTGCTGGCCGCGGAGCGGATTCCGTTCAGGTTCAGCGACACCAGACGCACGAGGCCTCCATCAGCATGTGCCCCTCCCCGATCGAGACCGGCGACGCGCTGGCGCAGGAATTCGTGGCCTTCGCGGTCGAGGCCGGCGTGTTGCGCTTCGGGGAGTTCAAGACCAAGGCCGGGCGGCTCTCGCCCTACTTCTTCAATGCCGGCCTGTTCGATGACGGCGCCAAGCTCGGCCGTCTCGCGGAATTCTATGCACGCCGGCTGCTCGCCGCCGGCCTGCCCTTCGACCTGCTGTTCGGCCCGGCCTACAAGGGCATCACGCTGGCCTCGGCGGTCGCGGTCGAGCTGGCGCGGCGCGGCCACAACGTGCCCTATGCCTACAACCGCAAGGAGGCCAAGGACCATGGCGAGGGCGGCACGCTGGTCGGCGCGCCGATGGCCGGGCGCGTCGTGATCGTCGATGACGTGATCTCGGCCGGCACCTCGGTGCGCGAGTCGATCGCGATGATCGGCGCTGCCGGCGCGCAGGCCGTCGGCGTGGCGATCGCGCTCGACCGCCAGGAGAAGGCCGTGGCCGATGGCCGTGACGCGGATCACTCCGCGGTGCAATTCGTGCAGCGCGAGCTCGGCCTGACGGTCTGCGCGATTGCGACGCTCGGGGACTTGCTTCAGTATCTGGCCCGTCAGTCGGACCCGGCGCTGGCGCAGCACCTGCCGCGGGTGCAGGCCTACCGGGATCGTTACGGGGTATGACGGTGCGTGAACAGGAATCGGGAATGCAGATCGGTCGTGTCCATCGGTGCGCGCTCGCAGCCGTCGCCGGCGCCGTCCTGGCGCTGGCCGGCGTGGCCCAGGCCCAGCCCCGTGGCGCCGAGCCCGGCGCGATCTTCACCTGCACCAGCGCGGCGGGCAAACGCCTGAGCTCGGACCGCCCGATTCCGGAGTGCCTGGACCGCGAGCAGCGCGTGCTCAACAAGGACGGCTCGCTGCGCATGGTGATGCCGCCGAGCCTGACGGCCGACGAGCGCGCCGCGCTCGAGGAGACCGAGAAGCGCAAGCTGCAGGAACGCAACGCCAAGCAAGACGCGATGCGCCGCGACCGCAACCTGCTCGCGCGCTACCCGAACGAGGCGGCCCACGCGAAGGCGCGCGAGGCCGCGCTCGAGCCGGCGCACAACGCGATCGCCGCCTCCGAGAAACGCCTCGCCGAGCTCGAGAAGGAGCGCAAGCCGCTGCAGGCCGAGACCGAGTTCTACCAGGGCAAGCCGCTGCCGGCGAAGCTGCGCAACCAGCTCGAGTCGGTCGACGTCAGCATCCAGGCGCAGCGCACCACCGTCGCGACCCAGCATGCCGAGGTCGGCCGCATCAACGCCAACTTCGATGCCGAACTCGCGCGCCTGAAGCAGCTGTGGGGCGGGGCCGCCCCGGGCTCGCTCGGCGCGCTGCCGCAGCCCGCGGCGGCCAGTGCGGGCGCGGCCACCGCCGCGGTGCCCGCACCCAAGAAGCCCTAACCGAGCTTCTGCTTCAGCAGCTCGTTGACCTGGGCCGGGTTGGCCTTGCCCCTGCTCGCCTTCATGGCCTGGCCGACCAGCGCGTTGAAGGCCTTGTCCTTGCCGGCACGGTATTCCTCGACCGACTTCGGGTTGGCGGCCAGCACCTCGTCGACGATGCGCTCGAGCTCGCCGGTGTCGGACATCTGCTTCAGGCCCTTGGCGGCGATCACCGCGTCGACGTCCCCGACTTCACGCGACGGGCCCGACCACAGCGCGTCGAAGACCTGCTTCGCGCCGTTGTTGGAGATCGTGCCGTCGGCGATGCGCGCGATCAGCGCGGCCAGCGTCGCCGGCGCGACCGGGCTGTCGGCGATGTCGCGGTCCTCGGCGTTCAGGCGCCGGGAGACCTCGCCCATCAGCCAGTTGGCCGCCAGCTTCGGTGGCGCGCCGGCGGCCTTCACCGCCTCGTAGCAGCGCGCGAACGCGAGGCTCTGCGTCATCATCGTCGCGTCGTAGGCCGGCAGGCCGTCCTCGCGCTCGAAGCGCGCGGCCATCAGGCGCGGCAGCTCGGGCATCTCGCCCTTCACGCGCTCGATCCAGGCCGGCTCGATCACCAGTGGAGGCAGGTCGGGGTCGGGGAAGTAGCGGTAGTCGTGCGCGTCTTCCTTGCTGCGCATCGCGCGGGTCTCGCCCGAGTCGGGATCGAACAGCACGGTGGCCTGCTGGATCGCCAGGCCGTCCTCGAGCTGGTCGATCTGCCACTGGATCTCGAAGTCGATCGCCTGCTGCAGGAAGCGGAAGCTGTTGAGGTTCTTGATCTCGCGGCGCGTGCCGAAGGGCGCACCGGGGCGGCGCACCGAGACGTTGGCGTCGCAGCGGAACGAACCCTCCTGCATGTTGCCGTCGCAGATGCCCAGCCACACGACGAGCGCGTGCAAGGCCTTCGCGTACTCGACCGCCTCCTTGCTCGAGCGCATGTCGGGCTCGGAGACGATCTCCAGCAGCGGCGTGCCGGCGCGGTTGAGGTCGATGCCGCTGCAGCCGGGATAGGCGTCGTGGACCGACTTGCCGGCATCTTCTTCCAGGTGGGCGCGCGTCAGCCGCACCTTGTGCGGCGTGTCGCCGAGGAAGAACTCGACCTGCCCGCCCTGCACCACCGGCAGCTCGTACTGGCTGATCTGGTAGCCCTTGGGCAGGTCGGGGTAGAAGTAGTTCTTGCGCGCGAAGATCGACAGCGGCGCGAGCTGGCCGCCGACCGCGAGGCCGAAGCGGATCGCGCGCTCGACGGCGCCGCGGTTCATCACCGGCAGCGTGCCGGGCAGCGCGAGGTCGACCGCGCAGGCCTGGGTATTGGGCTCGGCGCCGAAGGCGGTGCTGGCGCCGGAGAAGATCTTCGAGGCGGTCGACAGCTGCGCGTGGGTCTCGAGGCCGATGACGACCTCGTGGCCGCGGATCAGGGCGGGGGCGGCCATCTCAGCAGCCCTCCGGCGCGCGGGTGTGGAAGTCGGTCGCCTGCTGGAAGGCGTGCGCGGCGTGCAGCAGCGCCGCTTCCTGCCAGTAGTTGCCGATCAGCTGCAGGCCGACCGGCAGGCCGCCCGCGTTTTCGGAGTACGCGAAGCCGGCCGGCACGCTCATCGCCGGCAGTCCGGCCAGACTGGCCGGCAGCGTGAAGATGTCGGCCAGGTACTCGGCGAGCGGGTCGGTCTGCGAGCCGATCGGGCGCGCGACCGTCGGGCTCACCGGCCCGGCGATCAGGTCGCAGGCCTGGAAGCACTGCTGGAAGTCGTCGGCGATCATGCGGCGCAGCTTCTGGGCCTGCAGGTAGTAGGCGTCGTAGTAACCATGCGAAAGCACGTAGGTGCCGATCATGATGCGGCGCTTGACCTCGGCACCGAAGCCCTCGCTGCGGCTCTTGCGGTAGAGCTCGAGCAGGTCCGATGCCGCGGCCGCACGGTGGCCGTAGCGCACGCCGTCGTAGCGGCCGAGGTTCGAGCTCGCCTCGGCCGGCGCGATGATGTAGTAGACCGGGATCGACAGTTCGGTGCGCGGCAGGCTGACCTCGACCAGCGTCGCGCCGAGCTTTTCGCACTCGGCCAGCGCGGCGCGCACCGGGGCGGCCACGTCGGGGGCGACGCCGGCGCCGAAGAACTCCTGGGGCAGACCGATGCGCAGGCCGGCCAGCGGCCGGCTCGCGCTCGCGCCGGCGCGCGTCGCGCGGAGCGCGGCGGCGTAGTCGGGCACCGGCTGCTGCGCGCTCGTCGCGTCGCGCGTGTCGAAGCCACTCATCGCACCGAGCAGCAGCGCGCAGTCCTCGGCCGAGCGCGCGATCGGCCCGGCCTGGTCAAGGCTGGAGGCGAAGGCGATCATCCCGTAGCGCGAGCAGCGCCCGTAGGTCGGCTTGATGCCGGTCACGCCCGACAGCGAGGCCGGCTGGCGCACCGAGCCGCCGGTGTCGGTGCCGGTCGCGGCCGGCACCAGCCGCGCGGCGACCGCGGCGGCCGAGCCGCCCGACGAACCGCCGGGGATGCGCGCCGGATCCCAGGGGTTGCGGACGGGCCGTACCGACGAGTTCTCGTTGCTGCCGCCCATCGCGAACTCGTCGCAGTTG
>DATMJX010000282.1:0-3633 GCA_035553715.1 Methylibium sp. | reverse complement strand
CATCGCACCCGCAGCGCCGGCCAGCGACCTGATCCAGGTCAAGGTGCTGCGCCACTACGAAGAAGGCGGCGTCAAGGTTCCCGTCGGCACCGTCTTCTCGACGCGCGAAACCCGCGCGATCCGGCGCCACCTGAAGCACCGTTCGCTCGGGCTCGCCTGATGATCAGTGCCTGCGCCCGCGGTTTCGGCGAACTCATCATGGCCCACAAGGGCCAGCGCATCTGCGTGATGGGTGGCGGCCCGAACCTCGCGAGCGACCTGGAGCGCGTGCAGGCTGACATCTGGATCAGCGTCAACGAGCACGGCGCGCGGCTGCGCAAGGCCGACTACGTGGTAGCGATGGACAACACGCACACGCGGCTCCAGACCCACATGGAAAAGCACCTGCGCCAGTACACCAATGCCCCGATCATCGGCCCCTGGCACTGGGACGACTTCCAGCTCATGCGCTGGCCGCTGCAGCCGAAATTCCTGCTGTCCGGCGTGATCGCGTCGTGGGTGGCGACCATGATGGGCTCGCACCCCGCCATCCTCGCCGGCTTCGACTGCTACGGCGGCGCGCAGACCAACCAGCACCGCGAGTACCTGCCGCACCTGGTCGGCCAAGTGCGCGTCGTGTCTGGGCCGCTGACGCAGTTCTACAAGACCTATGAAGCCGCCGAGACGTTCGGCGAGTACGTGCCGCCGGTTGGCCTGGACATCGAAGGCCTCAGCGACGGCGAGATCGTCGTGCGTGTGCTGAAGAACTTCGAGTTCCGGGGCCGCGAGTGGCCGCCCGGCACCATGATGCGTGCCTCACGCTACGAGGTGCGCCGCCAGATCAAGCACAAGTCGCTGGAGGTCGTGGAATGAACGCTCGAACGACCACGGAGATGGTGCGCTGACATGGCCCTTGCAGACTGCGGGTTCACCGTCTGGCCGCTGCCGCTCATGGTCGGTGGCAGCGGTTCGGTTGGTCTGTTCCAAGTCGTCTCGGCCTTCGATTCGGCGACGGATCGTGTCGCCTACGTCGGACGATCGCCGGTGGCCGATTCGCTGGCTGCCATCCATATCCGTACCGCCAACGTTACGACGGGCTGCACGATCAACGTGCGCGTCGAAACGGTCAGCAACGGGCGCCCGACCGGAACCTTGTGGGCGACCGACACCAGCGCAACGGTCGTCATTGCCGACACCGACGACAACGCGTGGAAGACGGCCACACTGACCGCGGCCGCGAGCCTGACGAGAGGCGCCGAGTTCGCCATCGTGATCACGGTCAACACCGGCACGCCGAACCTGCAGCTCGTCAACGTCCCGGCCGGCACCAGCACAGGCATGGGATATGGGCAGTATCCGCTGGCGCTTCAGGACACGGGCGCCGGAAGCTGGGCCGTCATCACCGGCGGGTGGGGGTGGATCTGCAGCTTCAGCAGCGCCGGCATCGCCTACATGCCGGGCCTGAGCCCCGCGAGTGGGGCTGGCACCGTCAACTCCTTCAACAGCGGTAGCTCGCCGGACGAGCGCGCGCTGCGCTTTCAGGTGCCGTTCGCATGCCGCACCGCCGGCGCCCGGGTGCCGATCTTCAACCTTGCCGCCGGTGCCGACTTCACGATCAGCTTGTGGGACGCGACCGGCGACGTGGATGGCGAGGCGTTGGCGCAGATCAGCGTCGACGGCGATTTCCCGCTCAACACGACGCAGGACGGCTACGTCGATGTGTTCTGGCCTTCGCCGGTCACGCTGTCGGCCAACACGACCTACTACATCGGCGTGCGGGCTGACACCGCGAACAGCCTGGGCACCGGTGACCTGTCGAACTCGAGCGTGTCGAACGCGATGCGCGCCTTCGGTGTCAACGACCAGACCTATCTCGCCACGCGTACCTGGACCGCCGGTGCGGCCGGCGCCTGGAACACGACCACGACCACTCTGATGCTGGCGCACATCATCATCGACCAGCTCGACAACGGTGCAGGCGGTGGATCGGCCTCTTCGGTTGCCAACCTGCGAGGGAACATGCAATGAGCCAGATCAAGGCCGGCTCCACCGACCAGAGCATCGAGTTCGTGCTGCTCAGCGCCTCGACGGGCGAGCCGGTGACTGGCCTGACGATTGCCAACCTAGACGCCACCTATACGCGCACCCGCTCGGCCGCCGTCAAGAACGACCTGACGGCCCTTGGCTCGGCCAGTGCCGCGCACGCCGACAACCAGGCCATCGAGGTGGACGCCACCAATGCGCCCGGGCTGTACCGAATCGACTACCCGGACGCTGCCTTCGCTTTGGGGGCGGCCTTCGTCACGCTCACCATCAACGGCGCGGCCATCAAGCCGGCGCACCAGAAGTTCGCGCTGCCGGTCAACACCGCCGAGGACATCTACACGCGCCTTGGCGCTCCGGCAGGAGCCAGCGTCTCGGCCGACGTTGCGGCCGTGAAAGCCGACAGCGCGGCCATCCTCGTTGACACCGCCGAGATCGGCGCGGCAGGCGCTGGCTTGACCGCCGTGCCCTGGAACCCAGCGTGGGATGCCGAGGTGCAGAGCGAGGTGGCCGATGCGTTGGTCGCCTACGACCCGCCCACCAACGCCGAGCTCGAGGTGCGCACGCTGCCGGCTGCCGACTACGCCACCGCCGCGGCGCTGGCCACGGTCGACACGGTGGCCGACGCGATCCTGGTCGATACCGGCACGGACATCCCGGCCACGCTCGCCACGCTAGCCACGGCCGCCGCGCTCGCTGCGGTGGCGGCCAAGACCGACGCGCTACCCAGCGACCCGGCCGACCAGTCGCTGGTCATCGCGGCCACCAACGCGCTCGCGGCGCTGCTCGGCACCCCGGCCGGCGCCAGTCTCTCCGCTGACCTCGCTGCGCTCAAGGTCGTTGCCGACGCGGTGCTGGCCGACACCGGAACCGATGGCGTTGTGGTGGCCTCGGGCAGCAAGAGTGATTACCGCCTGAGCGCGACCGGCGTCAACGACATCCTGCGCACCGCGCTGACCGAGGGATACGCCGCCGAGGGCGCCGCGTTCACGCTCGAGCAGGCGATGCACATGCTGGTGGCCCTGCTGTTCAACCGCTCCGTCTCCGGGACCACGCTGACCGCGCGCCGACTCGACGGCTCGACTGCGGCCATGACCTTCACGCTCGACGACGCTGACGCGCCGACCAGCCAGGTGCGCGCGACATGAGCCTGATCACGCTCGGCCTGGGTGCTGGCGCCGCCGCGGCGCGGCTGGTGCTCCTGGGATTCGCCGTCGGGGAGGTGGTGGCCGACGAGCAGTACCCGCTGGCCGGTCTCGATCAAGGCCACCCGCTCTCTGGGCAGATCCAGTCCTACCCGCTGCAAGGCCAGCAGCAGACCTATCCGCTGGGGTGACGAATGGCGCTTGAAGTCGAAGACGGCACCGCGAAGTCGGACGCCGAAAGCTACGTGAGCGTCGCCGAGGCAAGCGCGTACCACTCGCTGCGCGGCAACACGCTCTGGGCGACGATGAGCGAAGGCGAGATGGAGGCCGCGCTGCGCAGGGCGACCGACTATCTGGTGCAGACCTACCGTGATCAATGGGCCGGGTATCGGGCCACGACCACGCAGGCGCTCGACTGGCCGCGCGAGGAGGTGCAGATCAAGGATGCGCCGGCTCTTTCCTACTA